>JACMOA010000039.1 GCA_014378225.1 Deinococcales bacterium
CAGTTTGGCCCCGCTCGAGACCCGCCACACGATGCTTCCCTCGCTCGAGAGCGCGTACAGTCCCCCGGCGTAGGTTCCGACTACTAATTTTCCGTTTTCGAGCTGGACTGCTGAGGCGGCGATGGGGCCGTCCAGCGCCTGTTTCCAGACCAGTTCTCCGGCCCGGTTGAGTGCGTAAAGCGACTTGTCAAAAGACCCCACCACAATCAAACCCTCAGTGGTGACAATGGGAGAGGCGTTTACGAAGCTGTTGGTTTTGAATCTCCACTTCAGCTTGCCGTCTGGCATGACCGCGTACAGATGACCGTCGCTCGAGCCGATGTACACCGTACCGTCCAAATCCAGCGCCGCGCTCGAGAACAGGGTGGAGCCGGCTTTGAAGGTCCATTTCAGCTTACCCTTGCCGTCCAGGGCGTAGAGTTTGCCGTCCTGACTGCCGAAGTACACTGTGCCGTCACTCGCCACCACTGGGCTGGAAAACACTCCACCTCCGGCCTTGAAGGTCCACTCTAGCTTGCCCACGCTCGAGACAGCGGTCACGGTTCCTTTGGCGCTGGCAATCACTGCGCCCCCCTCCTCGAGCAGGGCGGGGCTAGCGAATAGGTCTGAGTCGGAACGGAATTTCCACTCGAGCTTTCCTGCTCCGGTCAGGGCGTGCAGAGTGTCGTCGTAGGCCACCACGTAAATGCGCCCAGACGCGGTGATAAGGGGTTGCGCGCGCCCCAGGTCTCCCAGTGGATAGTTCCACTTTTCTGCACCGCTGCTCGAGACCCGGTGCAGCTTGCTGTCCAGCCCGATGTACACCACGTCACTGTTCAGAATAGAGAGGCCACCCACCGCTTTCAAATCTTTGGACCACAGCAGTTGTGGTATGGATGCAGGGGTTGGATTAGGGACTGGGGCCTGAAGTTGTGCCAACGCCGCAGACATCAGGCAGGCCAGGGTGGTCAGAGCCACTCGAGCGGCAGAAACTCGAGAAGACGAAAGGAAAATTGAAGAATTTGTCATATCAGGGATGCCTCGAGCCGCAAAAGAGCTTTGGAAGAGTGATGTCTAAAGGGCGCAAGCTGAATCTTAATCGCTTCTAAACTGGCAAAGAGTAGACGCGGGACCCCTTTTCTCATTAGAATGGATTCATGAAAAAAATCTTGCTAACCACCCTGATTATTGGTTTGAGTTCACTGGCCGCCGCGCAGGTAGCCCCCGCCGACCCCATGATGGCAGACCCCATGATGATGTCCCCCGAAGACAGCTTTGCCAAAGCCCAAGAACTGGCTGCCCAGGCTGAAATCGCTTATCCAGTGGCTTTTTATGACCGCACGCTGTACAAGGCTGCCATTGACGAAGCTGTGATGGCCAAGCGTGCCGACGGCGAAAACCGTGAGTACGCTGCCTACGTGGCCGAACTCTTCACCAAAACCCAATGGTGGATTAACGCCTACAACGGCTGGAGCGAACTCTCCGACCTGACCGACCAGGAAAAGCAGTGGGCAAGCTTGAGCGCCACCAAACTGGCCTACCTCGCCCTGCAATACGGCGACAACGCCAAGGCCAAAGAGTATATTGGCAAGGGCATGGAGTGGATGGACAGCCCCACCCTGCAAGCCCTGATGCGCCGCGCGGGTTAAGATTTGCTTAAGCTAAAGACCCGCTTTTGGCGGGTCTTTTTTTGGCTCGAGTTTTGGGCAATGCGTTTTGGGCAATGAGCGCTGAGCTGTGAGTAATGAGTCTTGTGTAGATATTGAATAGGGCGCTCGAGAAAGCGTTTTAGTAATCATCGCTCCGCGCCTGGTAACCCACCTAAAGCCCTCGCCACTCGAGCGGCCACCACCGCATTATTCTTGACCAGAGCAATATTGGTTTCCAGGCTGCGCCCACCCGTGGCCTGCACAATGAAGCCCAATAAAAATGGGGTGATGTCTTTGCCTGTAATCCCTCGAGCACTGACCACCTCGAGCGCACTTTCAATGGCGCTCGAGATTTCTACTTCTGGCATGGCGCTCTCCAGAGGAACTGGATTGGCAATCACCACCCCACTGTTCAGGCCCAGTTTCCAGTGTTCCCGCAGCAGGGCCGCCACTTCTGCGGCGCTCTCCATGCGGTGCGCCACTTTCAGTCCGCTCGAGCGGGTGTAAAACGCGGGAAAATCTTCGGTTTGAAAGCCCAGCACCGGAACCCCGGCGGTTTCCAGGTACTCGAGGGTGCGCCCAATATCCAGAATGGATTTGACCCCAGCGCACACCACCGCCACCGGCGTCTGGGCCAGCTCGGGCAAATCTGCTGAGATGTCCAGGGTGTGCTCGACCCCCCGGTGAACCCCGCCCAGCCCTCCGGTGGCAAAGATACGGATTCCGGCCCGGTGCGCCCCCAGCAGGGTGGCGGCTACGGTGGTAGCTCCGGTTCGTCCTCGAGCCAGAGCAAAACCCAGGTCGCGGCGGCTGACCTTGAGCACGCCGGACTCCGTAGCCAGGCGCTCGAGCTGGGCCGCGCTCAGGCCCACCCGAATTTTGCCGTCCATCACGGCAATCGAGGCGGGGACCGCACCGTTTTCACGCACCAGCGTCTCCACGTCACGGGCCATCTCAAGGTTCTGAGGATGCGGCATTCCGTGTGAAATGATGGTGGACTCGAGGGCCACAATCGGCAAATGGTGCTCGAGGGCGTCCTGAATTTCGGGGGCGATGGATAGAGAGGGATGAATGTTCATGGGGTTTCCTCGGGTAAAACGGACTGGCTCGAGAGATTGGGATAAACGCTGTGTGGGGTACTGAGCGTGAGTTGGGCCAGCCGTTGCCCACTTTCACAAGCTTGGGTTAAGTTTGCGCCCTCGAGCAGACGGTAGAGGGTTCCGGCAATCAGCGCGTCTCCAGCTCCGGTCACGTCTATCACCTGGGTTTGGGGGGCGTTCAGGTGAATAAAATCCGCTCTGCTCGAGGCCATCAGTCCAGACTCTCCCCGCGAGAGAACCACCTCAGCCACACCGCGACTATGAAGTGTGTTTAGAATTCGCTCGAGGGCCGCATCTCCCCTCTCAGAAATCCCGGTCAGGGCAGCGGCCTCGTCCCGGTTGAGAAACAGCAGGTCCAGGCCCTCGAGCGAGGTGGGAAGACGCGCACTTTTGGCTACGCTTACCGCGTCCAGAGCCAGCCTGAAGTGTGAAACGCGGCGACGCTCGAGCAGGAAATTCAAACTCTGGGCCGGAAGGTTGCAATCTGCAAAAACCCAGCTCGCGCCCTGAAACTGGGGCGTGTGGCGCTCGAGCAATGCAGGAGTCAGGGCCTCGAAGATGTCCATATCCGCCAGGGCTAGCTCGAGTTCTCCAGCCTCACTGAGCAGGGCCAGATATTCGGCGGTGCGCCCGTTTTGAAGACGTTCGCAGCCACTTACATCCACCCCCACACTCGAGAGGTGACTCAGTAAGCCCCTGGCGGTTTCATCGTCGCCCAGCACGCTGATGAACGCGCAGGCCGCGCCCAGCCGCCCCAGGTTTTCGGCCACGTTGCGGGCCACCCCACCGTAAGACCGGGACCCGCCTACCGGGTTGCTGCTGCCCGCCACCAACGGCCCTCGGGCGGTGTATTTGCGGTCTAGTACTGCGCCACCCACGCACACTATCCGGCGAGGCGGGGACAAAACGTAAGCCCGACCCAACAAAAAGCCTTGCTGCGTGAGCTGAGAAAGCAGCGCCGCCACCCTCGAGCGGGAAAGCCCCAACTCATCCGCCAGAGTTTGCTGACTCACGAAAGGATTTTGACGGATGCGCTCGAGTAGGGTGTTTTCCAGTTCGGAGAGAGGCATGGATAAACAAAAGTTTACATTAAGAACAGGTGTTTGAACAGAAGAGCGCTACGCGCTTAGCGCCGCGTATACTCGAGCCATGAGCTTTGCCCACCCCGAGAGTTCGCCTAGAAAAGTTCGCTCGAGCCTGACGGTTCTTTTTGTGGCCCAGGCTCTTTCCACCGGGGCCACTACGGTGGGTATCGCACTCTCGAGCATCCTGATTGTGCATCTAACCCGCTCCGAGGCACTTTCGGGCCTGCCGTCCACGCTCAAACAGGTGGCTTCTGCGCTAGCAGCGCTACTGATAGGTCAGATTATGGCCCGTTCAGGCAGAATGCTGGGTCTGGCCCTCAGCTACCTGGTTGCCGCACTGGGCGCACTCATTGGTGGATTTTCCGCACTCAGTGGGTCACTGTGGGGCTTTCTGCTGGGCGTGATTCTAGTAGGTCTGGGAGACGGCGGTATTCCGCAGGGTCGCTACGCTGTCGCAGAGCTGGTAAAGCCCTCTCACCGGGGCCGCACCGTGGGCTATCTGCTCAGTTTTGGGGTGCTGGGGTCGGTGCTGAGTACGGGTTTAACCCCACTGCTCGAGCGTATCGCCCAGATTTATCAAATTCCCTCGCTCGAGCTGGGCTGGATTCTGGGCGGTATTCTGCTCCTGGTGGGCATGTCGCTGATTGCGGTTTTTTTCAGGGCCATTCCGCTTGAGGGGACGGGAAACGCTGCTGACAAGGCCCTCGAGAACGCCCCGAAGCGTAATCCCTGGCAAGTCCCGGATGTACGCCTCTCGCTCGTTGCGCTCAGCATTGGGCAGGGTGTGATGGTGATGATGATGGTGCTGACCCCGCTGCACGCGCAGCATCTGGGCCACGGCCTGCCCACCATCTCCAGCCTGATAAGCCCCCATCTGCCCGGCATGTTTGGGCTAGCCTGGCTCACTCGAAACCTGGTGGACCGTTACGGCGAACGGCGTTTCATCGCGCTGGGAGCGGTTCTACTGGCAGTGAGCGCAACCCTGGCTTTTTTTGTCACTTCGGCGTTCTGGATTGGGGTTTCACTGTTTGTATTGGGGCTGGGCTGGAACTGGTGTTACGTGTCCGGCTCGAGCTTGCTCACCCACTCACTGGGTCCGCTCGAGCGCTCGAGGATTCAGGGTCAAACCGAGTTTGCGGTCTGGGGCGCTGCCGCACTGGGGTCTCTGCTGGGCGGCCTTATTGTGGGGCAGTTTGGCTTCCAGACTTTGAGTGTGCTGGCAGCGGTTATTTCACTGTTGCCCTTGCTGGCGCTACTGGGTTTAAAGCGTGCTCGAGCGGGGGTTGAAGTGGCTCCGGGGGATTGAGCCATTTTTCACTACTGTTGTGCCACTTGCGCTGTGCTGTTTTGGGATAAGCGGCACCTCACGGGCCTGCTCGCTCCAGTTGCTTTATTCTCGTGTAAATTGCTTTGAAACTATGGCTTCTGCCCTACCCCGTTTAGAGCGTCGTTCTCGAGGTTGGGATGGGCGTTTGTTCGCCCATGAGGGAAGTTTGCCTCGCCTTTGAGCCAGTAAATCCAAGTGCTCGAGCGGCTATTCAGGGTTTTTATATCCCTCGGTCTTCTGCTGCTCGAGCGCTTCCTCGAGTTCTTCAATCAGCACATCTACCGTACTCGAGTCCCAAACCCCAATACCACTTCTTCCCAGATGGCGCACATTGTCAGTGAAAATGGACGCACCGAGCGCCAGGGCTAGAGCCACACAAGGCCAGTCGTCCGGGTCGTGGGGAACCCGGCGGCGTGCCATTTGCTCGAAATTTCTATAAGCTGTTTCTTCAAAGATGGTAAGCGTCTCCTGGTATTCCTGCCAGAGCATCCACGCTCGAGAAAGACCAGTCTTGAGGTCTTCCTCGTTTGCACCTAAACCTTTGAGCATCTTTTCGATAAGCTGAGGAAGATGTTCATCCACTTCTTCTTTCATAGGCATGGCAACATTGAGCAGCACCTTAGCCGCTTGTAAACGTTGGAGACGGTTCAGGGTCCGTTCCCCCCGTATAGCCGCTAATAACATGTTGGCATCCACCACAAGATTAAGGGTCATTGCGCTTTTGCCAAGCTTCAATCAGATCTTCTTCCTCAATACCATATTTCTCAAACATAGCTTTCAGCTCAAGCGCGGCAGGTGATTCAGATATTTCCGCCAAAGTTTTTCTGGGTCTAGCGGGAATAAAATAGCCCACCGCTGCCCCGTGCCGTGTCACCATAATTGGCTCTACACCCTGAGCGTACTGAGCCAAGTCTTCCCGAAATTCTCTGATGCCTACTTGTTTCATCATGGTTCGCTCCTTTGTGCTACTAGTGCGTACACATCTACCTTTAGTGTACCACACAAGAAAAAGGGCGCACCCGAAGATACGCCTTAAAAGTTTGCTCGAGCGCCTACCCTTCCGCCTTCCCTGCCTGCCGCCTCGAGCGCCACACCAACCACAATACCAACGCTACTCCCAACCCGATAAATATGTATTTGCTGATGGGTCCCACAAACTTTTCCACCTGTTCATAATTTTCACCCAGAGCAAAACCCAGCGTGACCAGCAAAGTGTTCCACACGCTCGAGCCGAGGGCGCTGTACAGCAAAAAGAGCGGCAGATTCATACGGGAAATTCCAGCGGGAATGGAAATGAGTGAACGCACACCAGGAATCACTCGAGCCAGCAAAACCGCCTTGACACCGTGCTGCTCGAACCACTCCACCGAGTGAGTAATGTCCTTTCCGCTGACGGTCAGCCACTTACCATAACGGTCAAACCACGCTACCAGACGGTCTTTGCCCAGCCAGTAGCCCAAGTAATAAAGTGGGACTGCACCTATCACACTTCCCAGCGTGGCGGCCACAATCACACCCCACAGGGTCAAATTCCCTCGAGCGGCGGCGTACCCAGAGGCGGGTAGGATGAGTTCGGAGGGGATGGGCGGAATAATATTCTCGAGAAAGGTCAAAAAGGCGATGCCAAAGTACCCTAGTGATTCCAATGTGTTTTGAATCCATTCCAGCATAAAAATATTGAGTGCGCTTGAACTTCTCGCTCGAGCGCACTGCTCTCCCCTCTGAAAATATCACATCACAAAACAGGGGCGCACTCGAGTCTGATGAAGACTGTTGTGCGCCCTGTACTCTCGAGTTGAAGGTGTGTTCAGGCCCACTTAATCAGGGCCAGCTCGAGCAGGTTTCCCAGCTCTGGGCGGTAAGGCAGCACCCGCGCACCGATGTCCAGTTTGCCACTTTCCTCGAGCGCCACTGAAGCAGAAAACTCGGCCCAGCCATCCTGCGCGTTTTGTAGGGTCAGCGGCGTACTCGAGAACACGTCGGTTCCCTCGCGCTGCATCACCGCTTCCACCCGCAAAAACTGAGGGTTAATACCTCCGGTATGCACTCGAGCCTGCACCAGAACAGTGTCTCCAGTTTTAGCACTTGGCGGCGTTTCACAAAAAGCCTCGAGCGTCACGTCGTTCCACTTGGCCCGGATGTCGTGTTTCCAGGCGCTCAGCTCTTTGGCCAGTGCGCCCTGGTCAGCGGCGACTTTTGCGCCCCGCGTCCAGAGTGGCGCGTAATAGCCCTCGATGTAGTCAATCACCTGACGCTGCATCGAGAACTGGGGGGCCACGGTTTCGATGGCCCTGCGTACCCCGCCCATCCACTTGGCCCGCGTACCCGTTTCGTCGCGCTGGTAGTAAGCCGGAACAATAATTTTCTCGAGCGTCTCAAACAGCGAAAAGCCGTCAAAGTCGTCCTGGGCCTCGAGACTGGAGAATTCACGCTCGTCGCCGATGGCGTAGCCGTTTTCACCGTCAAACGACTCACGCCACCAGCCATCCAGAATGCTGAAGTTGAGCGCTCCATTGAACGACGCCTTCATGCCACTGGTTCCCGATGCCTCGAGCGGACGGCGCGGATTGTTGAGCCAGATGTCTACGCCCTGCACCAGATGGCGAGCCACGTTCATATCGTAGTTCTCGAGAATCACGATTTTCCCTGCCAAATCCGGGTCCTGCGAAAAGCGGTAAATAGCCTGGATATACTGCTTGCCGGGGTTGTCGGCGGGGTGCGCCTTGCCGGCAAACACAAACTGCACTGGGCGTTCAGAATCGTTTACGATGCGCTTGAGGCGCTCGAGGTCCGAAAACAACAGGGTAGCCCGCTTGTAGGTGGCAAAGCGGCGGGCAAAACCTATGGTCAAAGCGTGTGGGTCCAGCACCGTTTCGGCGCTTTGAATCAGCTTGGCGCTGGCCTCGTTGCGGGTGTACTGAATCTTGAGGCGTTCGCGCACAAATTCAATCATCTTGACCTTGAGCGTGTGAACCGCTCCGGACAAATCTGCGTCTGGGATTTTGTCCAGAGCCTTCCACATCTCCCGGTCCTCGAGCCGCTCGGTCCAGTCTGCGGGCAGCACGCTCGAGTACAAATCGCGCAGTTCCTGAGCAATGAAGGTGAGGCTGTGCGCCCCGTTGGTGACGTGTCCAATCGGCACTTCCTCAGGGTTTGCGCCAGGATACAGAAAGTTCCACATCCGCCTCGAGACGTGTCCGTGCAGCTCACTCACACCGTTGGCCTTGCTCGAGGATTTGAGCGCCAGCACGGTCATGCTGAAGGTGGGTCCCCAGGGCTGGTGGTGCAGGGCCAGATTCATAAACTCTTCTCTCGAGATGGCAAAGCGCTCAAACCACTTGCTCAGATAGTGGTCCACTATTTCTTGCGGAAAGGCGTCGTTTCCAGCGGGAACTGGGGTGTGGGTGGTAAAGGCGCTGCTGGCCCGCACCATCTCGAGCGCTTCCCAGAAAGTGAGCGCACGCTCTGAACCCTCACTCAGCTCGAGCAGTTCACGCACCCGCTCGAGTCCCAGAAAAGCGGCGTGGCCCTCGTTCATGTGGTACACGCCAATGTCTTCGTTCAGTGCACGCAGTAAGCGTACCCCGCCCACACCCAGCACCATCTCCTGAGCAATTCGCATTTCCTGACCACCGCCGTACAGCCTTGCGGTCAGGGCGCGGTCGTCTTCACGGTTTTCTGGAACATTGGTATCCAGCACATACACCGGAATACGGCCCACCTGAATCTTCCAGGCCCGTACCTGAACCTCTCGTCCGGGCAGGGCCAGACGCACCCGCACTTCTGCACCCTGCGCGTCCAGAACCGGACTCAGTGGCAGAGCTTCGAGGTCCAGGTCCTCGTAGCTTTCCTCTTGCCAGCCTTCTTTGTTGAGGCTCTGGCGAAAGTAACCCTGGTGGTACATCAGGCCCACGCCCACAAAAGGTAGGCCCAAATCCGAGGCACTTTTACAGTGGTCTCCGGCCAGCACGCCCAGACCGCCGGAATAGATGGGCAACGCCTCAGCAAAGGCAAATTCGGCGCTGAAGTAGGCCACCTTACCTTGATGCGGAATGCTGCGGCTCGAGAACCAGGTTTTGGTCGCGCCCATGTAAGCATCAAAATCCTCAATCACCCGGTCAAAGCGCCCCAGAAAGTCCCTATCCAGCGCCAGTGCGTCCAGCGTGGCCTGCGGGGTCTCTAGCAGGGTTCGCACTGGATTGTGTTCAAACTTTTCCCAGGCTACCAGGTTGAGGCTTTCGTAAAGGCCCCAGGCGTGCGGGGTCCAGCTCCAGTAAAGATTGCGGGCCAACTCATTTAAACGCTCGAGCCGAGCGGGTAAAACGGGGACTACGGTAACTTTTCCAATCGGGTTCATGCGTCCTCCGCCGGAGCACCTTATTCAGCACAACTCGAGGATAGCCCCTGCGTCGTGGTTGCTCCAGACCTGCTGCGATTTGCAAAGATTATAACCTAATTGTGTCATCTTTTGCGTCTTTGTCAAGCAAACAAGGCAAAAAAATTCATATCACACGCCACTTTCTCAATGTTGAAATACAAACCAAGTTTGTAAAATTTATTGAGTACAACTCTGTAGAGGATAAGGCGGCCTTTGCAGAATTAGAAGTTAATTTCTGGACAAAGCACCCCTGAAAGACTGCTCGAGCGCGTGATTACTGGACTACGCCGACGAGAAGTCATCCCCAATAAACCGAGGTCAAAGTTGTTTGTGATTCTACAGCACAAGCTAGAAAAGTAGAGAAAATTCCTACTTTTCTGGTCAACCTCCCTCAAGGTAGGGGTCGCTATACAACTCCAACCGAACAGCTCCTCTAATCTGCTGCCCTCACCTCGAGCGGTTTTAAAGCCTCGAGCAAAACTTCCACCTGAATTTCTGAGTTCAAAGACGCCGCCACCGAGCAGTATTTGTCGTGTGAAAGTCTGGCCGCTTTCTCGAGGTTTTCCCTCGTCACACCCTCGCCCCCAGCAATGTGGCGCACTGTTATGCGCGTGTAGCGTTTGGGGTGCTCCTCGGCCCGCTCCCCCTCGAGTTCAATGCGGTAATGGGCCAGCGGAGTGCGGCGCTTTTTCATGATGTCCACCACATCGAAGGCGGTACAGGTGGCCAGTGCGCCCAGCAGGGCTTCCATTGGGCGGACTCCAATAGAAACGGGGCTGGCATCAATCAACAGTTGATGTCCACTTTCGCTCAACCCCACGTAACGCTGCTCTCCCAGATGATGCACGGTCATTTTCTTTAGCATGGCTCGAGTGTAGAGGAAATGGCCGTGGGGATTGGAAATTAAGGTGAGTTTTGAGAGTGCTCGAGGGCAGTATTCAAGCTGTATTCAGGTAAGATCAAGCACGCTCGAGCCTAAAAAGTTGAAACACCCTTCTCTCGAGAGAACGACCTAAAAAACCTTGTACTCTTAACTCATGACCCGTGATGAAGCCCTCTCGCTCATGCTCGAGCACACTCCAGACCCCTCTTTGCAGCGCCACATGCTCAACGTGGAGGTTGCCGCCCGCTGGTACGCCCGTCACTTTGGCGAGGACGAAACCCTCTACGCTCTGGCAGGTCTGCTGCACGACTTCGACTATCAGGCCCACCCCACTTACGACGTGGCGGCCCAGACCGGACACCCCTTCTGGGGCGTGAACTACCTGCGTCAAAACACCGATGTTCCCGAGATTGTGCTCGAAGCCATTTTGGGCCACGCCACGTACAGCGGGACTCCTCGAGTGAGTTTGCTGGCTAAAACCCTGTTTGCGGTGGACGAACTGACCGGACTGGTGCAGGCTGCCGTGCTGGTGCGTCCTGAAAAAGATATCGCGGGGCTGGAACTCTCGAGCCTGAAAAAGAAGTTTAAAAACCGCGCTTTTGCCGCTGGAGTGAACCGCGATGAGGTGATTCAGGGAGCACAGGAGTTGGGGGTGGAACTCGAGACCCATATGGGAAACGTGCTCGAGGCGATGAAGGGAGCGGCGCGGTGAGTCTTTATCGAATGTGTTGAGCAGGTTTGTAATACGGAATCCGTATAACACCTCCCTGACCCGCTCGAGCGAACATAAAACCGGATTCAAAAAAGTCTGGTTTAAAACTGTTGATTTTTCAGGGCAAACTTTTCATCCGGGTCAGAGAAGCAAGGTTAAGCTGGGTTGGCTCGAGAACGCTAAATCATCCCGTTTCTCGCTCGAGCGCTGTAGCCAACAGTCTATCCACTTGCAGGAGGTCCAGAATGCTTTCGTTCGCTTCCCAGAATTCGCAATTTATCGTGACCCAGCTCATGACCCCTGCTGCCGTACCCGCCAGAATTCTGACCCCTGCCCCAATGCGCCTGTTGCCCCGGCTTCAGCGTATGGCCGAAAGCGGCGGCGCGATTTCCCCTCGAGACCTCGAGCGGATTTTAGGAAACCAGAGCGACCTGATGGACCTCAACTATCTACGCCGGGGGTTGCGTGCGGCCCGTCCGGTATGCCGCATCGAGGTTCGGGGAAATGCGCTCGAGCGGGGTGGGTACGGCAGCGGATTTCTGGTGGGACCGCAACTGCTGCTCACCAACCATCACGTTTTGAACAGTGAGGACACCGCCCAGCGCTCGAGCGCAGACTTCGATTTCGAGCTAGACCTCTATGGGATGCGTCAAACCCCGGTGCGTTTCCGTTTTGCACCCGAGGCGGGTTTCTGGACCGACAAAGCGCTGGATTTTACGCTGGTAGCCCTCTCAAGCCATTCTGAAGAACGGAAGGTGGCGCTCGAGAGCTATGGATTTCTGCGGCTCAACCGCAAGACTGGCAAGACAGAAGTAGGCGAAAGCGTGTCCATCATCGGGCATCCCTCCGGCGAACCCAAGCAGGTAGCGCTGCGTGAAAATCGAGTGCTGGCTATCGGCACCGAGCCAGGACATGCTGGAGATGACTTTTTGTGGTACGAAACCGACACCCTGGGCGGCAATTCGGGCAGTCCGGTGTTCAACGACCAGTGGCAGGTGGTGGCGCTGCACCACGCCGGGGTTCCAGCCACCAAGGTGGAGGGTGAGCAAACCTTTTACCGCCTCAAGCGCGACGACGACGCAGGGCAGCCGCGCTGGGTGCTGGCTCAGGATGCCGCCGAGTACGGTGAGGACGCCTTTTTATGGCTTGCCAACGAGGGAGTGCGCGTCTCGAGCATCGTGAAAGCCCTGGAAAGGCGCAATATAGACGCGCCCAACGCCACCCTCACCGCGTGGCTCGAGGATGTGTCCGGCAGTAAACCTTACCCTGGAACCCGCGCCGAAGACCATCTGGTGCAGCCTATTGGTGCGCTCGAGATTACTCCGTCTGTAACTCTGCTCGAGCCGCTGGAAAAGGGAAAAGCTCCCGGTATTTCCCAGCGTTCACTCGCTTACTATCGGGACCGGGCGGGGTTTGACGCTCAGTTTCTGGGCCAGAACATTCCCCTGCCAGACCTCGCTCGAGCGGTGGAGCGTTTCGGTGCGGTGGCGACGCTCGAGGATGGCAGCAGTGAACTCAAGTACACCCACTTCTCAGTGGTGATGTGTGCGCCGCGCCGTCAGGCGTTTGTGACGGCGGTCAATATTGACGGGGCGCAAAGCCGCAGCCTGCCTCGAGGGCGAGACCGCTGGTACTACGACCCACGCCTGGACCAGAGCCTGCAAATCGGCGACGAACTCTACGGCTTTGAGCCGGACAACTACTTTGACCGGGGCCATCTGGTACGCCGTCAGGACCCGGTGTGGGGCGATTCTGCCGCACTTGCCAACGAGGATACCTTCCATTGGACCAACTGCTCACCCCAGTATTGGGCCTTCAATCAGGGTTCCACGCTGTGGCAGGGCCTCGAGAACTTTATTTTGTACAACACTGACGCCGATAATCTGCGGGCTTCAGTGTTTACCGGACCTGTGTTCAGCGATTCCGACGAACTACACCGGGGCGTTCAGATTCCCCAGCGTTTTTACAAAGTAGTGGCTGTACAGGACGGTGCAGGAACCCTCTCCTCGAGCGCTTACATAGTCAGCCAGGAGCGTTACGCCCGCAACATTCCCTTCGAGCGGCTGCCCACCGGACCTTTTCAGGATTTTCAGGTGTCTGTGAGGGCGCTCGAGGACGCTACTGGGCTGGATTTTGGCGAACTTTTACGAAAGGGTGACGCCTTTACCGGAACCCAAGACCAGGCGCTGCGCTCTCTGGCCGATGTTCAGCACCCGCGCAGAAAGCGTTGATGATGCTCGAGCACAAGCTCAAACCCCTATTGGCACATCCACACCCAACTCCGCCAGAACCGTGCGGATGGCTTGCGCGTCAATCCCCGCTCGAGCGTGAATCGAACTGACTTCGGCCTGCTCGTAGAATTCGTCGGGAATGCCCAGCACCCGCACCGGAGTGCTAAGGCCCGCGTCTGACAACGCCTCGAGCACTGCACTGCCAAAACCGCCGCTGCGCTGGTTGTCCTCCACGGTCACAATCGCTTTGGCACTCCGGGCCAGCTCGAGCAGCATAACTGTGTCCAGGGGCTTCACAAAACGGGCGTTAATCAGACCCACGCTGGGCAGACCTTCCACCGCTCTCCGGGCATACTCGAGCGCCTTACCGCCCGCCAGCACCACCACCTCACTGCCCTTTTTCAGGCGCTCCCAGGTTCCCCACTCAAG
>JACMOA010000040.1 GCA_014378225.1 Deinococcales bacterium
TGCTTGGAGCATAGAAAGCCGGACAAGCGTAGTAATTTATGAAATTCTACAGTTTGCATTGTGTCTTCATTTTCTGAGTCCTAACTGAAGGCTTTTTTACTTGTCCTTCACGTTACTTCCTGCTCCTTTCCAAACCTTATACACCACATTCTTTCTACTGGATGCTGCTGGGTAGAATTTACGTTCATCAGATTCCAAACAAAAAAGCACCCTAACGAGGGTGCTTTTGAAAACTTCAAGGTTAAAGCTCTAGGGCGAAACTCAATCCGCAGCAGCAGTGGTGCTTTTCTGCTCGAGCGCGGCACGCTCTTTGTTCAGACGCTTAGCCAAGCGGCTCTTGCGGCGGGCTACGGTGTTTTTGTGCATGGTGCTGCCCTTGGCGGCTTTATCGAGCAGGCTCTCAGCGCGGCGCTGAAGCTCGAGCGAGGTGTCGGCTCCGGCAACGGTGGCTTCCACAGCTTTCTTGGTAAAGGTTTTGATGGTGCTCTTCATCGAGCGGTTCTTCATGCGGCGCTTCAGGCTCTGGCGGTGGCGCTTCTGGGCGGACTTGTGACGTAAAGCCATGTTCTAATTCTCCTTAGTTCTGCCCTATTTTACGGGGCGCGGTCTTTCAGGGTATCTCCCTAAAAAACTCGAGCGTCAACCCAACCTTTCCGAGTGTCTTTTAAAGTAGGTACCTTTTAAAATACGCTCGAGCAAGTTGCCTGCGCGGTTGATTGGCGCACCAAAACGATACGCAAACTTTGAGAGTCTACACCGCTCGAGCATAACTTGCAAGACTGATTTTTAGAGTTGCGCTTTCGAGCCAGGCAAACTCTTGAGAGCCTCGAGTTTCTGGAATGACTTATAAATCTTCTGGACTCATCACTCCTCTGAACTTCTATCCCTCGAGTGCGTATCTTAAACACTATACGTCCACTCCTGACCACCCTCTTAATTATTGACCTTCACCTGTTTCTCGAGCGCCCACCGTTATATTCCAGGGTAAATTTCAGCTCAAAGTGGCTCGAGCGTGACGCTTACCTTGCACATGCTGCCCCTTCCAGAACACCTCATCAACAAAGAAGTTCCCACCCAAATCACGCTTGAGACTCCGTTTGGCGCTCCGATAGTAACCACGCTCGAGGGGGCGTACACCAAGAGTTTCGACCCAGAGTTTTCAGCGTAATTACGGCACGGTAAAACCGCTCGAGTTCCGGCTCGGGGGCCCCGCCAACGTTAAATCAGAGCGCTACACCCTCAAACTGAGCCGCAGAGTCCGTTTTTGCTCTAAAATTCAGCATCTATGTGTTTCAGACACGCTCGAGGTCCCCTATTCTCTCGAGATAGGAAACCAAAAAAAGCCTAATCTGCACACTTTTGCGTTGATTGGGTTGACGGGTGAAGACGCGCTCGAGGGATGGTAAACTACAAAGCGTTTGCCGTAAAGTCTAGCCTTCCCGAGTAACTCTCCATCTTGACCTGAACGTTGTAGTCAGCCATAACCGCTATGTACACGATGTTAAGTGACTGAGTACCCTTGCTACACACGGCACTGCCTAATACCTGTCCGCGAGGGCCTTGCAGGTAGATTTCAACCTTGCCGCTCCAAGTGGTACAAGTACCTTTAATGGTTACAGTGTTTCCGTCTCGTAAAATCGTTACCGAGTAATTATTGGTTCCTTTGGCATTGACAAGGGTGGTGGGCCACGTTCCAACCAGTCCTATCCTGACCCCAATAGTGAAGTACCAGATTCCTATTCCTATCAGTGCAATCACAAACAGTTCACGCATTTCAAACCTCTCGAGCCACAGTATAAGCGCTCGAGTTGGTCCAGCGCTCATGAAAATTTCACTTGCCATGATTTGTCCGGATATGCTCGAGGCCCAAAAAGATTTAGCGGTTGACGTTTGCTGAGCAATTTGTCTGTCATTCGGATGACTTAGCCCTGAGTCCTGCACACCTATACTTGCCCCATGAAACTAGCGGTGCTTTGTCACGCCAGCGCGGGCGGTTCAGGAGTAGTAGCCACAGAGTTGGGTGTTGCTGTAGCCCGTCTGGGACACGATGTTCATTTTTTGGCTAACCAGATGCCTTTCAGACTTTCCATGCTTCCGCACGATTGCTGTGACAACGTGTACTTTCATCAGGTGGGCGCATATTCTTACCCACTCTTTGACCAGCCACTTACCACGCTCAACACAGCCAATGCGCTGGTAGACGTGATTCTTGAACATGGAACCACCCTGACCCACGCTCATTACGCCATCCCACACGCAACCAGTGCCTTAATGGCTCGAGATATGACGGCCCAGACCAAGGTGATGACTACTTTGCACGGCACGGACGTGACCCTGGTGGGCCTGGACCCTGGCTTCAGGCACAGCACCAAATACGCCCTCGAGCGCAGTGACCATGTGACCGCTGTGTCCCACTTTCTGGCTCAACACACCCTCGAGAGCTTGAAACTCGAGGTTCCGATTCAAGTCATTTACAACATGGTGGATACAGACCGTTTCGTCAAAAATGCCGATAAGCGCTTTCGGGCCAGATTTGCCCACCCAGACGAGTTCATTCTGGTTCACGTCAGCAACTTTCGCAAGGTCAAGCGCACCGAGGACGTGATTGCCACCTTTGCCAAAGTCTCGAGCGAACTCCCGGCCCGCCTGCTGATGGTGGGAGACGGACCGGAACGCGCTCCCGCGCTCGAGCTGGCCCAGAAGTTAGGGGTGATGGGCCGGGTGCATTTTCTGGGGTCTTTTCCCAACGTGGAAAGTATTCTGGGGATTTCCGACATTTTCCTGTTGCCCTCGAGCCAGGAGAGTTTTGGGCTTTCGGCGCTCGAGGCCATGAGTTGTGAAGTTCCGGTGGTGGCTAGCCGAACCGGAGGCATTCCCGAAGTGGTGACGCACGGAGAAAGCGGCTTTCTGTGTGACCTGGGTGACACCGACGACATGGCGGCAAAGGTACTCGAGCTGTTGAAAGACTCCGAAAAATACGCCCGTTTTTCTGCAAACGCAAGGGCGCGGGCTTCGAGCCACTTTCACGAAAACATTATCGTGCCGCAATATGTTGGGGCTTATCTGGACGTGCTCGAGCGTTAGATGCATCAGATTCTGGGGGAAAATCGTGGAATTTATCGGTTCAAAACGCATTCATGCTTCTTCACAAGCCGTTCTAGACCTCGCCGCTCGAGACAATTTCCCAGAACTGTTTCGCAATTTTTCAGTGCAAACAAGCCTTGAAAGGCATACCCTCGAGTGGCCTAACCACGGTGGAATCTCAGCCGTGCTCGAGGTCGTGCCAAACGGTCCCAGTCAAGCAGACATCACTTTAAAAGTCCAACTCGAGGAACCCGATGATGCTCGAGCGGTTCAAATTCCCGATTTGATTGAAGCGGCGCTCGAGCGCATCAGGAACATTGTAGAAGCCGAATAAAAAAATTCTGAGTAGAGGTAATCGTCCAATCCCACTTTCGCTCACGGCCTCGTCCAGCTCAGGCCCTATACTTGGTCCATGACACCGATTGGACGGCTGGCCCAATTTTTACGGAGCGCAGGCGTGGACGCTCAGCTCGAGGGCGAGACCGTGATGCTGAATTTTGATGAAAGTGAAGTGGCGCGGGGTGAAGTTTATCTCGAGTTGGAGGAAAGCGGGTCTCACTGGCGGGTTCAGGGTGAGGCGGCCATGAGCCTGCTGGTGGGCGAAGAAGCGCTGGGCGAGGTTTTAATGGGCCTCAATTTGATTAACTCGAGCTTACCCGTGGGAAGCCTATATCTGGAAGCCCTCTCAGACGAGGAAAACCCTTTTGACGAGGGCGTGGCTTTTACACTCTGGGGCAGGTTCAGCGCTTTGGTGGCCTCGCTCGAGCCAGAAGACCTGACCTTGCTGCAAGAAACACTCGAGGAATTTCTGGGCGGCGTCAGTGAAGCGCTCGAGGGCAGCATGGACATGCGCCAGACGCTCAAAGCTTGAAGATTGTGCTCGAGAACCAGAACGTTTTGAGGAATACTGCTCAAGGAACACTGTAAAAGACCCATGGAAATGCTGATTTACATTTTGGTCACGCTGGCGGTGCTGGCGGCTGTAGCGTACTGGTTTCGGGGATACGTGCCAGGAATGCGCTCGAGTTTTGCCCGTTTGCGCGGGTTCTGGCAGCTAATACAGGGAATGCGTCAGGGAATGCGTGGGCGTGGCCCCAATCCAAGTGGGCGCACTTCTGGACCGTCTCGAGTGATTGATGTGGAACCGATTATCAAATCAGGCTCGAGCAAAAAAGAGCAGTGCCGAGTGTGTGGAGATTCCCTCTCGAGCGCTCAACTTTCGGCGTTGGGTCAGAACGACATCCGCTGCACTGGCTCGAGCCGGGTGGGAAAAGCCTGTCCGTACCGCAATTACAACTAGGCTGAACACACCGCGCATACTGGACCCTATGAAGCGCTTGCTCGAGATTATGAAAACCCTGCGTGGCCCGGACGGTTGCCCCTGGGACCGCGAACAAACGCACCTCAGCCTGCGCCCTTTTTTGCTCGAGGAGGCAGCGGAAGCAGTGGACGCCCTCTCGAGCGGGAACGTGCAGGACATTCCCGACGAGCTGGGCGATGTCTTGCTGCAAGTGGCTTTCCACGCGGTTATTGCCGAAGAAACGGGTGATTTTGGCTATTCTGACATCGAAAATGCCATTTGCGAAAAATTGATTCGCCGCCATCCGCACA
>JACMOA010000041.1 GCA_014378225.1 Deinococcales bacterium
TCGAGGGTAATCAGCGGTCCCATCTCATTTTGCGGGTCACTGCCCGGACCCACCTTGATTTTGGGCAATCTCTCCTTGACCGCCTCAATAAAGGGGTCCGCGCTCGAGCCAACCGCCACCACCACGCTGATGGACATGCAGCGCTCTCCAGCAGAGCCGTAAGCCGCACTGACCGCCGCGTCCGCCGCCATGCCGATGTCGGCGTCTGGCAGCATCAGCATGTGATTTTTGGCCCCGCCCAGTGCCTGAACGCGCTTGCCGTTCTTCGTTCCAGTCTCGTAAATGTACTTGGCAATCGGGGTACTGCCCACAAAAGAAACAGCGGCAATATCTGGGTGCTCGAGCAGGCGGTCTACCACCAGTTTGTCGCCTTGAATCACGGTGAACACCCCATCAGGCAGGCCCGCTTGCTTGAGCAAATCTGCCATAAACAGCGACGCAGAGGGGTCTTTTTCAGACGGTTTGAGGATAAAGCAGTTTCCGCAGGCAATGGCATTTGCAAACATCCACATCGGGACCATCGCGGGAAAGTTAAACGGGGTAATGCCCGCCACCACGCCCAGCGGCTGGCGAATGCTATACACGTCAATGCCCCTTGACGCGCCCTCAGAAAAACCGCCCTTGAGCAGATTGGGAATGCCGCAGGCAAACTCGATGTTTTCTAAGCCCCGCGCAATCTCGCCCAGCGCGTCAGAGTGGACCTTTCCGTGCTCGAGGGTCAGAATTCGGGCCAGTTCATCGCGTTTTTCGTCAATCAGCGCCCGCAGTTTAAACAGGATTTCCGAGCGCTTTGAGAGTGGAACCAGCCGCCAGGATTTGTAAGCTTCACTGGCAAGCTCGATGGCCTGATTAGTTTCCTCGAGCGAAGCAAAATCCACGTTTGCGCGGTGCTCTCCGGTGGCGGGGTTGAACACTTTTCCAGCTCTTCCACCCGTCGAGCGGATGATTTGTCCGCCGATGAAATGTCCAATGTGCTCGAGTTGGTTGTCTTTTCGGGTCACGGGGGGTTCGGCGGTAGTCATGATGGTTTCTCCTGGGGTCTGTGTAGGGGCAGGTCTTGTGGGCAGGTCTTGTGCCTGCCACTTTGTGCTCGAGCGGGGAGTGTGGGGCCAAGATGGCGCTTTAATTTTCTGCTCGAGGGCTGGTAATGGTTTTTGCTCGGGCTTAGAACCCCCCGAACAGCAAGCGCTTCGCTATTGCTGTGGTTTCCCCCTGTAAAACAGGGGGAAACTCAAAAAATTGTGCTCGAGCGTTCTAAAGTTCCCCCATATGCAGTAGGGGGGATATTCTTTTTAAGCAAAGCGCAAAAAGAGAAGGGGGGTTCTTGAGGTCGAGCAACCTCAATCGTCTGCTGCCGTCAGTTGTGGCTCTAGCATGGAATCCACAATCTTCAACCCTTCCTCAATAATCCCTAACCCGTGCTCGAGGTCTTCGCGGCCAATAATCAGCGGGGGACAGACCCACAGCATGTTGAAGCGACTGAAGGCGTACAACCCTCGAGATTTGAGGTATTTGGCCAACGCCCCCATCTCTGGCGAAGTTCCGTTGAACGGGGCTAACGGCTCTTTGGTTTGCTTGTCCTTCACCAGCTCAAGCACGCTAAAAAGCCCGATATGGCGCACATCGCCCACGCAGGGATGCAGGACTTTCATCTCCTCGAGCCTTGTGGCGAGGTATTCGCCCTGCTGCTCCACATTCTCGAAAACGTGTTCCTCTTCATACACTGCAAGGTTTGCCACGCCTGCCGCGCAACTGACCGGGTGGCTCGAGTAGGTTAAGCCGCCGTAGAGCATATTCGTCTCGAAATACTCTGCAATCTCGCTCGAGACGATGACCGCGCCCAGCGGCATATAACCACTGGTTAAACCTTTGGCGCAGGTTACGATGTCGGGTTTGATGCCGTAGTGCTGCGTCGCTAACCACTTTCCGGTGCGTCCAAAGCCGCTCATCACCTCGTCATCAATCAGCAGGATGCCGTATTTGTCGCACAGGGCGCGGAGTTTGGGGTAGTAGTCGTCAGGCGGAACCAGCAGGCCGTTGCTTCCGGTGATACCCTCGACCAAAATAGCAGCGATGGTGTGTGGCCCCTCCATCTGAATGATTTCTTCAATGTGGCTGACACACTCGCGCTTGCACGAATCCGGCGTCTTGCCAAAAGGGCAGCGGTAACAGTAGGGGTCAAAAACCCGCACGATGCCGGGAATACCCGGTTCTACCGGCCAGCGGCGCGGGTCTCCACTGGCGGTCATGCTGCCCATCGTCGCGCCGTGATAGCTGCGGTAGCGGGTGATAATCTTGTCGCGCCCGGTAAACAGCCGCGCAATCTTGATGGCGTTCTCGTTGGCTTCAGAGCCGCCTAGGGTGAAGAACGACTTTTGTAAACCCGTGACCTCGGCCAGTTTTTTACCCAGTTGCCCACGCGGCTCGGTGGCCATGCTGGGTCCGGCAAAGCACATTTCGTCCACCTGCTTCTTGATGGCCTCGAGCACTCGAGGGTGCTGATGGCCCACGTTCAGGTTGATAAGCTGCGAGGAAAAATCCAGATAACGGGTTCCATCCTTCGTCCAGAACCAACAGCCCTGACCGCCCGCCATATCCATCGGGTTGGCGGTTCCCTGCACTGACCAGCTAAACAGCGTGTACTCGCGGTTCTCTGCAATGATTTCGCTCGAGGAACGCTCCATAGGCACCTCCATGAAGGATTAAAGGGTGAAGGCAGCTCGAGCCGTTCTCGAGCAACCTGAAAAGTGATGGGTTTATGGTACGTCCGGGTGCGCTGGGGCGCAATGGACAGGGTGTAAAGTCTGCTACAAAGCGGGTGTCTCGCGCTTGAGCAACTCGAGGGCCAGCAACAAAATTACCTGACGCTCGAGGGTATCAAAATCATCGCCCAGAAAGCCGCGCAACTGTTCCAAGCGGTAGTAAATCGTTTGACGCCGGATGCCTAGCCGCCGTGCGGTTTCTGACATGTTAAATCTACTGGTCAGCATGGTCTCGAGGGTTTCCAGCAATACTTTGCGTGGGCGTTTGCCCAGGTGCAGCAGCGGCCCCAGGTGCTGTTCTACCAGCGCGTCAGCCCGTCCGGTCTCGATTAATGCATCCAGAACCTGCTCGAGCGTGGCCTGAGCGCTCAAGACCGGGCTAGGCTTCAGAATGCGCTCGTGTGCAGCGCGAGTCAGCTCGGCAAAGCGCACCTCACTACGGAACACCAGCAGCGGAAACTCGAGTTGAGAGGCCCGCTCGAGCAGCACTTGAGGAACGTCTTGAAAACTCTGGACCAGCTCGAGAACCAGTCCCACCGCACCCGCCGCCCCGATGGACTCGAGAAATTCACGCTGTTCCTGTGCATTCACTCGAGCCAGTTCTACACCAGTAGAAAGCAAGAGTTCCCCGCCCGAAAGAAAGCGGGCCGCGTCCAGCACCTCGCTCACATGAACCCAACTCACAGGCTGCTCGAGTGCAGAGGTTCCACTCAACACCTCGGCATAGGCATAGGCGGGTAGCTCGAGCAATTCTTGCAAGGTGGGGAGAGGCATGTGAGTAGGGTACAGGTTGTGGGAGGGTAGGAGAGTTGGAGGGTCCAGCGCTCGAGCAGACCTGAAA
>JACMOA010000042.1 GCA_014378225.1 Deinococcales bacterium
ATCACCAAAAAGTGTCCCAGGTGCTCGAGGAGGGTCCAGCCACTGCCCACCGTGAAAAGCGGCTGACCGCGCTGGCCCAGTTGCTCGAAGGTAGAACAGGTGTGGCGCTGGTGGCGCTGGACGATGTTTGGGAGCTGCTCGAGCGCCTTTCAAACGCGCAGCTTCCTGCGCTCGAGGGGTTTAGACCCGGTGAATCTTCACGGATTCGCGCCCTGACAGACCGCGCCCTGCGGCTCGAGGACGGCGACGATTTAGCGGGCTTGCTCGAGGGTTTGATGCGCGAATCCGGCGACTTTTTGACCCCACGGGCCGAACTCGAGTACGCAGCTTCGGGGCTGTACCTGAGTGTGGGCGACCTGGAAAGTGCCAAAATTCTGCTCGAGCGTGCTGGACACGCGACTCTCGAGCATCCGCGCTATCTGTTTGGACTGGTTTTCGCCCGTTTGGGACAGGTCCGCGATGCACTCAAGGACCGTGACGGTGCGGTACGAGCGTACAAAGCCACCCTGGCCCTGAGCTACGCCCCCAAAGCTGCGCTCGAGGTGGCTCAGAAAGGATTGAACACCCCGTTTGGTTTAGAGGGCAGCACGCGCGACGGTGGGGCTTGAACATTCCGGGTTGGACCCTCGAGCAAAGTCTTCGGGAAGGGGGTTACGCTCTGATTGCCGGTGTGGACGAAGCCGGACGCGGAGCCTGGGCGGGGCCGCTCTCGGTGGGAGTGGTGATTTTACCGCTCGAGGAGAAGACTTACCCGTTTCGGGATTCCAAAACCTTGTCCAGGACCAAACGGGCCGAGTATGCCCAGCAAGTCAAAGTCTGTGCGCTGGCCTGGACCGTGGAATTCAGCTCGAGCGCGGAAATTGACCTTCTGGGAGTTCTAAACGCCACCCACGCGGCAGCACTGCGGGCCATTGGGCGGCTCGAGCCTGCGCCGAAAGCCCTCATTACTGATTATCTGAAACTCAAAACTCCACTGCCCTATCTTGCTCCCCCTCGAGCGGACGCAAACAGTTTCAGCGTGGCGGCGGCCAGTTTGCTGGCAAAAGTGGCACGGGACGAACATTTGCTCGAGCTGGACACTCAATACCCCGATTATGGATTTGCGGCGCACAAGGGTTATGGTACTCAAGTTCACGCCGCAGCCCTGGAAAAATACGGTCCCTGCGCTGAGCACCGACGCAGTTTCGCCCCAGTGCGTCGGGCGCTCGAGCAGAGGTTATTGGAATGAAAAAAGGGCAACCACACAAATAATGGCAACCACAAGGGATTGCCCCGTTTCATTTACCCAGTTGAATTGCCCCATGCAAGCCTCACTTCTGGCATAGTAGAACCGTGATAGAACTCGATGCCCAAAATTTCAACGCGCTGCTGGAAAGCTTGCTCGAGCGTAAAGAAACCCTGATTTTTAGGAAAGACGCCGGAAAGCGTGAACGCAACGATGAGGACGTAGATTTATACGTCTTCTCCGGCCATCTCGAGGCGCTGCGAAGTGACGAGATTGACGGCGATGTATGGGGGACGCTCGAGGATTTGGAATACGAGGCGGGCAGTGAAGACGAAGCCTGGGAACTGATTAAGGGGTTTTACCTCGAGCGCGGCTGCACTTTGCTCAAAGTGAACGCGGACGAGTACATTCTGAACGATGTTTTGGCCCGCAAATTAGGGCTGGTGAGTTGAACGCCCGAGCCTGAAACGCCTTCAATTCAAAAAAAGACGCCGCAGAGTGTGCGGC
>JACMOA010000005.1 GCA_014378225.1 Deinococcales bacterium
AGCCCGCGTGGGTGCCATCAAGGCGGAGCTGGAGACCACCGACAGCGACTATGCCAAGGAGAAGCTGCAGGAGCCCCTCGCCAAGCTGGCCGGCGGCGTCGCGGTCATCCGCGTCGGTGCGGCCACCGAGACCGAGCTGAAAGAGAAAAAGCACCGCTACGAGGACGCGCTCTCAACCGCCCGTTCTGCCGTAGAGGAAGGCATTGTGGCCGGAGGCGGAACCACCTTGCTGCGCGTGATTCCTGCGGTTCGTGCCATGTCCCTCACGCTCGAGGGTGATGAAGCCACGGGTGCACGCATCCTGATTCGTGCGCTCGAGGAGCCTGCCCGTCAGATTGCCTTTAACGCGGGCTTTGAGGGCAGCGTTGTAGTCAATGCGGTCATCAACAGTGACAAGCCCCGTTACGGCTTCAACGCCGCCACCGGAGAGTTTGTGGACGACATGATTGCCGCTGGCATCGTGGACCCTGCTAAAGTGACCCGCACCGCGCTGCAAAACGCGGCCTCAATCGGCGCATTGATTTTGACCACCGAAGCCATCGTTTCCGATAAGCCCGAGAGAGCGCAGCCTTCACACGGCGGCGGCGACATGGGCGGCATGGGCGGCGGCGGCATGGGCGGAATGGATTTCTAAAATAGTAATTAGCAATTAGCGATTAGCTAAAAGCGAAAAAGCCCCCGCTCGAGCGGGGGCTTTTTCATACCTTTACAGCAGTTCAAACGCCACGTACATAAAACGTACAGATACTGTACAGTAGAGTCGTGACCCAGATGAACGTGACTCAGGTGCGCTCCAATTTTCGCGAAGTGCTCGAGCGTGTAGGCAAAGGTGAGGACATCGAAATCACTCAGGACGGTAAGGTGGTCGCAGCCCTGCTGCATCCTGAGCGGGCGCGGTTACGGCGAACCACCCCGGCGCTCGAGCGGGCCGAACAGATGCGGAAAGACTTTGAAGTGGCCCGTAGTTCCCTCAACCGAGAAAAGCCTGACTTTGGTACACTCAGTGTCACTTTTGCAAATGAACTGGTGGGAGATATTCGTGCAGAACGAGACCTTGGGTGAGGTATTCCTTTGACGCGGACGTGCTCATCTATGCCGCGATTCCTGACCATCCACAGGGCGTTCGGGTGTTAAACCTGCTGCAAAACGTTAAACCCGAAAACCTGTTTGGCTCGGTCATGCTGCTGCCGGAACTATTGAGCAAGCCGCTTCGCCTGGGCTATACCGATGAGATAAAGGTATTGCAGAGCTTTCTACTGGCCCTTCAACTCGAGCCGATGACCGAGGCTATCGCGTTCGGGGCCGCGCAGCTTGGCGCAATCTATAAACTCAAACCTGCCGACGCGGTTCATCTGGCTACTGCGGTTCATGTGGGTGCAGACGCCTTCATCACCAACAACCGTAAAGATTTTGACCGCTCGAGCGTGCAGGAACTCGAGATTATTTTTCCTGAGAATTTGCCTTAACCCCAGCGCGAGTTGGCCCCGTTCAATCTACCCTCGAGCGACCTGTATACTGGTCCGGTTGCCCTAAAGTGGTGAGTCTGGAGGTTTTAAAACATGGGTCTTGGAATAGGTATCGTGGGGCTTCCCAACGTCGGAAAATCAACGCTGTTTAACGCAATCACCAGAGCAGGCGCACTGGCCGCCAACTTCCCTTTTGCCACCATTGATAAGAATGTGGGTGTGGTGGCCCTGCCCGATGAGCGGCTCGAGGCTCTCTCCAAAGTGTTTACCAAAGGCGAGCGCGTGCCGCCCATCATTCCCACCAGCGTGGAGTTTGTGGACATTGCGGGTCTGGTCAAAGGGGCCTCGAGCGGGGAAGGGCTGGGCAACCAGTTTCTGAGCAACATCCGCGAGGTGGACGCTATCGCGCATGTGGTGCGCTGCTTTGAAGACCCCAACATTGTGCATGTGGCGGGCCGGGTGGACCCCCTGGACGATATTGACACCATCAACACCGAACTGATTCTGGCCGATATGGGTGTCCTCGAGAAGCGTATGGAGCGCCTGAAAAAGACCGCCAAAGCCAGCAAAGAAGACGCGGAAACCCTCGAGCTGATGACCGAGGTTTACGCGGTGCTTTCCGAGGGTAAATCTGCGCGGCTGGGCAGCTATTCCGCGCCCATCCCCAAAGATTTTGGTTTGCTGACCATTAAACCCATGATTTACGTGACCAACGTGGCCGACAGTGATTTGGCCGAAGACAATGACATGGTACGTCAAGTACGCCAATTTGCCTCGAGCGAGGGAGCCGAAACGGTCAAAATTTCAGCCCAGATTGAGGGTGAACTGGCCGAAATGCCCGAAGAAGACGCTAAAGCTTTTCTCGAGGAGCTGGGTATTGAGGAATCTGGTCTGAGCAAACTCATTCGGGTAGGCTACAAAACCCTGGGACTCATTACCTTCATCACCTCTGGCGAAAAAGAAGTACGGGCCTGGACCATCCGGGCCGGAACCAAAGCGCCGGGTGCAGCCCGTGAAATTCACACCGACCTCGAGAAGGGTTTTATTCGCGCCGAGGTGATTGAGTGGAACAAGATGGTGGAAGCCGGAAGCTGGGTAAACGCCAAGTCCAAAGGCTGGGTCAGAACCGAGGGTAAAGAGTATGTGGTTCACGATGGGGACGTGATTTTGATTCTTTCAGGAATCTGAGGGCTGTTTCTATTTAATCCAGATTGTTCAGGTGCTCGAGCGGATTCTAACTTTCCCTCGAGCGCTTTTTGGTTTGGGGTAGGGGAGAAGTCCAAACCTGTTTTTCCACCCCTCGAGCTAATTTAATAAACTGCAATCTGGATTGTTTCCCCTGAACCCTCGAGCAAGTGTGATAATTCAACAAAGTTGCCTGTACAATACCCGTTGTGAACCGCAAAGTCCCCAACAGCAACGCTGCCTTTCGCCCGACTCCGTTTGCCAGTCGCCTGACTTTAATTGTGGCGCTGGTAGCGCTGGTGGGGCTTTTCCTGTTTCCTTACGCCACTTACGGGCGGGCCACGGGCAACGCCACTGCCGCTTTACAGCTTTTTCCAGGGGGGATTCAGGATTTCACCACTTACTTGCCCAACCCTGTGCCAGACATATCACTGGCGCTGGGCCTGGGTTGGGGGACTTTTGCGCTGCTGTTTCTGGTTCTTTTTGCAGCACTGCGGAGAGAGAGCTGGCTTTGGATGGCGGGTGCGGCGGGTCTAGTGGTGGGCGTAGCTGCGATAGTGGCGCTCGAGGTCAGTTTGAGCGGGGCAATTGCGACGTTGGTGGCGCAAAACATCCGGCTAAACCGCATCATCTACGTAGCTGGGGGTGCAAATCTGGGCATGGCGATGCCGCTAGCGGCTTTTCTGATTGCCCTGATTGGTGGGGTCAGCGGTATCCCCGTTTGGCGGGCGCGGCTCGAGCGGTTGCGAGGAGCGTTGGTTCCGCTGGTTTCTATATTGCTGGCGGTAGCCGTGGGGGCGCTGGTGGTGGTGGTTATTCAGAGCGTTCCATCCAACCTGACAGGGCCGCTGAGCGCGTGGCAGGGTTGGCTGGGCAAGCTGGATTTGGTGTGGTTTTTGTATACCACGCTGTTTGCCCCACTCACCAACCTGCCTGATTTCTTCCAGAGTTTGCTGTTGGCTACCCCGCTCATCTTGACGGGTCTATCGGTGGCCTTTGGGTTCCGGGCAGGTTTGTTTAACATTGGTGCGCCCGGACAGATGTTGATGGGAGCCATTGCGGTGATGTTTGTAGGTGTGTACCTCAAGCTACCCGGTATTTTGCTGGCCCCGCTGTGCATTCTTGCGGCGGCGTTGGGCGGCGGACTGTGGGGCGGACTGGCAGGCTGGCTCAAGGCTCGTTTTGGCTCGAGCGAGGTGATTAACACCATCATGCTCAACTACATCGCAGCCAGTTTGTTAATTTTCCTTATTGGCTCGAGCGAGGTGTCGTTTTTTGGACAGACTTATCAACTTCCCTTCAAAGCCGAGGGGTTTGAACCTAAAAGCAACGCCTTACAACCGGGCGCACAACTGCCTACCCTGCCCGGACTGCTGGGGCTGGACAACCCAGAAACGACCTTTCCCTTTGCTCCGGTTCTAGGGGTGATGGTATTTGGCATTCTGGCCTATGCGCTGCGGGGACGCTGGCGCTGGTGGGTCGCGTTGGGAAGCGGCCTGCTGGTCATGGCCCTGCTATGGGTTACGCTCACGGTGCGCGGTGATTTTAGGTTAGGCAGCAATAACCTCAACGTGGCTTTTTTCCTGGCTCTGACTGCGGCGGCCTTTTACGGGGTTTTCCTTTGGAGAACCGCTCGAGGGTACGAGGTTAGAGCGGTAGGACTTTCGCCCAAAGCCGCCGAGTACGGCGGCATCAACGTGGCCCGCAACGTGATTCTGGCCATGTTCATCTCTGGTGCGTTTGCGGGTCTGACCGCCACCCACTATGTAATGGGACGGGCGCTGGACGAGTACGCGCTCAAGCAAAGTATTCCCACGGGCGTGGGGTTTGATGGAATCACCATCGCGCTGCTGGGTCAGGGAACCCCGGTGGGTATCGTGGTCTCGAGCATTTTCTTTGGTGTGTTAGACACCGGTGGTTTATACGCCGACCAGAAGCTGGACGCGCTCAGCCGAGACATTGTGACCGTGCTCAAGGCGCTTATCGTGCTGTTCATCGCCGCTCAGGGATTTCTGGCCCGACGCATCATCAGCCCACCGCCCGCGCTCGAGCCGTCCAAACCCACCCCGCTGGCTGTAGGCTCGAGCGAAACCAAAGCGGAGGTGGCTTAGCATGGACGCGATTCTGGCTTTTTTTGCTTTCTTTGGCATCGGATTTATCGCACAGGTCATCGTCAACACCACGCCCCTCCTACTGACTGCATTGGGAGGGCTGTATTCCGAGCGC
>JACMOA010000043.1 GCA_014378225.1 Deinococcales bacterium
AGGTGCGTCACCTTGTTGGCTTTAAACAGGCTTGAGACGCCGCCTGACATGCGCTTGACCACGCTTGTCTTCCAGCCGTTCAGTTTGGCAATGTCGAGTTTAGTCTCGGTAAAGGTCAGGCCAAACTCAGCAGCGTGCTTGCTGTTGGCTATTTCCTCGCCTGCGTGCAGCAGTGCTTTGGTGGGAATACAGCCAATGTTCAGGCACACACCGCCCAGTTCGCCCATTTCGGCACAGGCCACCTTGAGGCCGAGCTGTGTAGCACGAATGGCCGCGTGATAGCCGCCGGGTCCTGCTCCAATCACCAGTAAGTCGTAATCCATGACGTTTATTGTACCTGGATGGGGTCTGCTCGAGGGTGCGTTTGGTTGCGCTCGTTTGGGGGGGTGGAACGCGAAAAAAAAGGTAGCCACAAGAGCTACCCCTACAGTTCGGTGTTTTTGGTAGGGGCTGTTTCTTGTGACTGCCCTGCTCGAGAAAGGGATTTTAGTTCAGGGCCACCCAAAGCACCGCCAGACCTAGAAATAGGCACAAGGGAGAGTAGAAACGGGTGTCTAGCTGTCCAAAGCGGGTGTCGCGCACTGTTTTGAAGAAGCCCACATAGCGAAATTCTCCTACTGCTCGAGCCAGCATCACCCCAGACAGCAACAGGGTTGCGCCGTGGACCCAATCTTTCAGACCGCTCAGACTCCAGAACCCACCCTCGAGCGAGACCAATCCAGCCGCACCCAGCAGGGCCAGAGCTACCAGTAAGGTCATCGCTTTAGGCGGACGGAATACGCTCGAGCCACCTGGAGAACTCGAGCTTCCAGAAAACTGGGGCAGTGCGGCCTCGAGTCCAGCGCGTCCACCCAGAACCCAATATAGGTGAAGCGCGGCCAGAGCCATAAAAATTCCGCTCGAGAACAGGGTCAGAAAGGGGGTCATCTGACCGCTCCACTCCGCTCGAGGGTGGGGCGACGCAGCGTCCAGAGCGCCCCAGCGGTGAGCACCAGCAGCACGCTCGAGAGCAGGGTCAGGCTCAGGGTTCCCGGTTGCACCACGCTTTCACCGCGCAGCGCCTGATAGGTCAGCAGCAGGGTCAGGGCCAGGTAAGCCAGTCCACCCAGCGCCAGCAAACCGCGCTTTTGACGCTCGAGCAGTTTGGACTGGGTCAGCAGCCAGCCCAGCAGTGGCAAAATTTGCAACGCGTGCAGGCCCACAAAATGCCCGATGCGAAGGTCGCCGCCCCTGGTGCTCCAGCCCACCACCGGAAGGCCTGCGCTTCCGTCTGGCACGCCTACTCCGTGTGCTCCAATTGCAGAAAGAACGCCGCCTGCTTGTAGTGCGGTCATCTGGCCCTGGGTGGGGATGGTCATCAAAATTGCCAGCAGCATCCCCAGAAAGGAGAGCAGCATTCCCCATCGCAGGGAAGCGGCCAACACCGGGTTGGTAAACTTCTGGCGCAGCACCAACACTGCAATGAGCAAATGGGCAAAAGACAGGCTCGAGATGGCTATTCCCATCGTGCTGTAAATAGCCCCGTCCAGCGGTGTGCTCATGTTGAAGTGCGAAACCACCCCCCTCGCGGCCTGTAAAGCAATCAGTCCCAGCTCGAGAACCAGTACCGAAACCAGCCAGAAGCCCATGACCCGCACAAATTTCTCTTTGCCCTCAAGGAAGCTGAGGGTCCACAGAATCGAAAGCGCGTAAGCCACGGTGGAAATGGCGAATTTGAGCGGTTTGAGCCATACCGGAGCGCCGCCCACATAGCGTGGGTCTAACAGAATTCCGGCAGTGGTCAGGACCACCATTAGCAAACACAGCAGCACTAAAGTGTAAAGTGGCACGTTGACGCGGCGAAGGGCGGACACTTGAGCAACCAGGGACATCACCATAGCAAACCTCCAGAACAGTTCTTTTAAATTTAACGGTGTTAAGTCAAGGGCCAAAAAATCAGAGTGCTCGAGCGCCCAATCCTCGAGCCGCGATGGTCATACTCCACTCGAATAAACCTTCAGCCTGCTCTTTGGGAAAATAAGGGGTGGCAATATGCAGCGCCGCCACCCCGTGAACGTGGGTCCAGAGCAGTCCTGCCACCGCCTGCGGGTCACCGGGGTCCAGCGCTCCAGCCTTCATGGCAGCTTCTACGGCGCGGCGCAGTATCCCAAAGCTGTCAATCACCGAAACCTGCCCACCCGGAGGTTTGCGTTCGAGAAAATCGCCGCGCTGCATGAACATCAGGCGGTAATGAATCGGGTTCTCGAGCGCGAAATTCAGGTAGGCTCGCCCGACAAGGCGAAGGCGAAGTAATACGTCATCGCTGTGCGCGTAAGCGGCCTCGAGCTGCTCACCAAAAGCCTTGAATCCCTCGAGCGCCACATGAAAAATCAGCTCCTCTTTATCGGCGAAGTGCAGGTAGATGGTGGTGGCAGAATACCCAATTTCTTCGGCAACTTGCCGCAAGGAGAAGTTCTCGAAACCGCCTTGCCGCTCGAACAACCCTACTGCCGCCTCGAGAATGGTTCGGCGCAACTCGAGCTTGCCGCGTTCGCGGCGCTCGAGACTGTTTTTACGCAAGTTTTGCTTACGTGTTGGTGCGGTTTCGGTCACACCATCAATTTACATAACGCCGTTAAGTTTGTCAAGTGCTCGAGGACAGACCCACTTGCGCTATGCTCGAGAGATGAGCCTTCCAGAAGCCCCCAAGCGCTACACACCCATGACTCGAGCGTTTCGTTTAGGACTCTTTGTGGTGGAGTTGGGCGTACTCTCGAGCTTCGCCTTCGCGCTGATGCTGTTCATCTCGAGCGTGGTGCAGACTTTTGTGACCCTGAGAAACGCAATAAGCGGTCTGGGAGACGAAGAATCCAGTCAAAAACTCCTGGTGAGTGCCATCGAGCAAGCCGATACCCTGCTGGTGGCTACCGCGCTGCTCATCATCAGCTTGGGCCTACAAAGTTTGTTTATTGGACGGATTGAGGGATTGCCCAACTGGCTCAACATCCGCACCTTTGACGACCTCAAGGGAAAATTACTCAGCGTAATTGTAGTGGCGCTGGCGGTCAAGTTTTTTAGTTTTGCTTCGGAGTGGAAAGGTGGAATGGACATCCTGCTTTTAGGGGGAACCATCGCACTCGTCATTTTGGCGCTGGCCGTGTACGGCGGTGTGCTCGAGCGCTCGAGTGGGAAATATAAATCTGAAGAGCAAGACGACGCTCGAGAGGAGTGAAGCGTGATTAGAGCGGCCATTTTCGATGCAGACGGCGTTATCGTTTCCCCTCTGCGTTTCTGGGCCAATCATCTCGAGAAGGCGCACGCCATTGACCCTGCACCTTTTGTCGAGTTCATCTTTCACGGTGATTTTCAGAAGTGCCTGATTGGGCAGGCCGACCTAAAAGAAGTGCTTCCACCCGTGCTTGGGCGGTTGAATTGGACTTGAGGGGTAGAGGTCTTCGTTAGGGAATGGCTCGAGGCTGAACACGCTGTGGATTTGGATTTGCTCGAGCGCATCGCTAATCTGTTGCTCATTTCAGTAGCTCGAGAAATCAGCAACTCGAGAAACCAGCAGCTCGAGGATAAGGAGTAGGTTCTATGCAAAAACGACTGTTGCAACGGCTCGAGGACATCGGACAATCGCTCGAGCATTCGGGCAAGGCTCTGGCCCTGATTGGACTGGGGTCTGTGGGTCTGGAACTCGAGCGCCTGGATGAGCATTCAGATTTAGATTTTTTTGCCATCGTGCAAGAAGGCCAAAAGGCCTTTTTTCTGGAGGACCTGAGCTGGCTCAGCAGGCTTGCACCCATTGTGTACACCGTTCGCAACACTGTGGACGGGTTCAAGCTGTTGTATGCAGACGGTATCTTTTGTGAGTTTGCCGTTTTTGAAGGTCAGGAACTCTCGAGCATCCCCTTTGCCGCAGGGCGCGTCGTCTGGAAAGCTGAGCACATCCTGGACACAATTGCTCAGCCGATACAGACCTCAAAAGCTTCCGAATTCAATCTCGAGTGGAACTTGGGTGAAGCGCTCACCAACCTCTACATCGGTTTAAAACGGCTGGCTCGAGGGGAAAAACTCAGCGCCGCACGCTTTGTACAGGGCTATGCGCTGGATAGGGTACTCGAGCTGGCTGAACACCTTGAGTCCGCACATGCGGATACTTGGCCTGACCCGTTTAGCCGGGAGCGCCGTCTCGAGCAGCGCCTGCCCATGTTTTCCGTCCATCTGCCTGCCTTCGTTCAGGGGTACGAGTGCACCGTTGAATCCGCACAGGCCATGCTGTTGTGGCTCGAGCAACACTTTTCTCCCAATGTGGAAATGGTTCTAGCGATTCGTGACCTGATAAAATCCTCGACTTCCTCACCACAAAGCCCTCGAGCAGAGGGTTTCAAATCCCTTCTTTGATTCCCGTTTCTCGAGCTTCCGTTTCCTGAGTGTCCTTAACCCCGCGTTTGCGTCCCAGTACAGGTAGGCGCAGACTGCGGCGCTTCTCGCTCGAGTCTGGCACGCCGACGGTTGCAGTACAGGGAAGCACCACATGGACTACCGTCCCCACGCCTACCACACTTTCTACCCAAATTTGGCCCCTCTGCGCGTCCACAATGCTCTTGACGATGCTCAGGCCC
>JACMOA010000044.1 GCA_014378225.1 Deinococcales bacterium
AACTGACGGCCAGCACGCCGAGGAACCCCAAAAAAAGTGCCTCGGTATCAGCATTTTTGGCTTTGGGAGATAGAACCTTATTCGAGTGCATGATGGCCCTCGAGTGAAACCTCGATAAACCCCTCGAGATAAGGCACAACCTGTCCAGCAATCAAAACCCGGTCTCCCTCGAGTTTGCACCATAAATCCCCGCCCCTGGCGCTGACCTGACGGGCGTGCAGCTCAAGTTTGCCTAGTTTTTCGGCCCACAAAGGCGTGAGTACGCAGTGGTTGGAACCCGTCACCGGGTCTTCTGGAATTCCCATTCCCGGCGCAAAATCTCGAGAAACAAAGTCGCACGCGTCGCCAGGGGCCATGACGATGGTGCAGTTGGGATGCAGCGTCTCGAGAGTAGAAAATTGGGGTTGCACCGCCCGCACCGCGCTTTCACTCTCGAGCAGGCAGAAATACCCAATCTGGCAGTGGTAAACCTCGAGCGGAATCACGTTCAGACCTTGTATGAGCGCGTCAGGAAACTCAAAAACCTGCTCATACTCGCAGCGCGGAAAATCCAGCTCGAGCAAATCGCCTTTAGCCCGTACCTGTAGTACTCCGGCGTGTGGGTTGTGAAAGGTCAACTTCTCGAGCGCGTACCCCAATTTATTGAGCATCACCCAGGCGGTAGCGAGGGTAGCGTGTCCACAGATGGGCGCTTCCTGGCTGGGTGTGAACCAGCGCAGCTCAAACTCTCCGTCTGCTCGAGGAACAAAAAACGCTGTCTCAGCCAAGTTATTCTCGAGCGCGATGTTCTGCATGAGTACATCTGGAATCCAATGCTCGAGCGGAATCACAGCCGCTGGATTGCCTTTGAAGGGGCTGGAAGTAAAAGCGTCCACCTGATAAATCGGGAAGCGGGTCACTCGCGTACCTGCTCGGGTTTTGTCCGCTCGAGCGTTACTGAATTTGAAAGGATAACGTTACTATATATCTTCATGTATAATAGTAACACTATGGCTCAGAACTTTTCAACCCCCAATCCACTCGAGCGTGATGTCTCGTGAAAATTCCTCCAGATTCTCGAGCATCACAAATATTTTTGGATTTACGAAGGGTGCTCGAGTCTGTCAGTCCAGGCGAAAAGTTACCCTCGGTGCGAACCCTGTGTCAGCGTTACTCGGCTAGCCCAGTAACGGTGCAAACGGCGCTTTCTCGGCTGGCTCGAGCGGGCTTGACTGTGGCTAAATCAGGCGATGGGACGTACAAGGCCAATCTTGTGGAGCAGCGCATTTCTTTGGGTCAAACCGTGGATTATGCGTGGCAAAGCGTGGCCCTCGGCTCGAGTCCGCTGGCCGAAGAGTCGGTAGCGCGAGACCACTTCACGCCGCGCCCAGAGCTAATTTCGCTCAGTATCGGCTACCTGGACGAGAGTTTGCAGCCGCTCGAGCGCCTGAACCGTGCCGCAAACCGGGCTTTGAAACGGCCCCAAATCTGGCAACGCCTGCCGCCGGAGGGTTCAGAGGAACTGCGGGCTTTTTTCGCTCGAGCGTTGGGCGGAGATTTTCAGGCTCAGGACACACTGATTGTGTCCGGCGGTCAAGCCGCACTCTCGAGCACTTTTCGCGCTCTGGTTCCACTAGGCGGCAGTATCGTGCTCGAGTCTCCCACCTATTTTGCCGCGATTTCGGTGGCGCGGGTAGCAGGTCTAAAAACGGTTCCAGTTCCAGTGGACGCTGAGGGAATTCGCCCCGACTTGCTCGAGGAAGCGCTCAGAATCAGCGGCGCGAAGGTGCTCTATTTGCAGCCGCAGTTTCAAAATCCCACCGGAGTTACACTGACTCGCTCGAGGCGTGTGGAGGTGCTCGAGCTGGCCCGAAAATATGGCGTGTTTATAATCGAGGACGACTACGCGCATGATTTACGGCTCGAGGGCGAATCCATGCCGCCCCTCATTCTCAGCGCTCTAGAGCGCACGGTTTATATCCGCTCCATCACCAAAATTACCGCGCCAGGATTGCGGATTGCGGCAATTCTGGCCAAAGGTCCGGTGCTGGGCCGTCTCAAAGCCATGCGTGCACTCGATGATATGTTCGTGACCGGACTGACCCAGGAAATCGCGCTCGAGCTGCTGAGTTCTTCGAGCTGGAAGGGTCATCTCAAACGGGTTCAGAGCGCCCTAAAAGCCAGACGCGATTTTTTGATTTTGAAAGTGCGTGAACAGTTGCCGTATCTCAAACTCTCGAGCGTGCCGCAGGGAGGTTTTAGTTTGTGGTACGAGCTTCCTGCTGGGACCGACGACCTCGAGTATGTCCGTAGTGCGGCAAGGGCTGGGGTAGGTATCAGCGCGGGTTCACGCTACTTTCCGGCGGAACCGGGTGGGTCTTTTGTGCGCCTGACCTATTCGGGTTTGCCAGAGGATTTACTGCTTGAGGGAGTCTCGAGACTGAAAGGGGTGGGCTATGATTCTGGACATGTTTGAACCAGACCGTCCAGATTCAAGCGAGTATCCACCTTTTTACCAAACCTACGTCTCACTCGTCCCGTCAGGTCCGGTGATTGGCACACTCGAGTTGGGTGGACACGAAACCTCAGACCGTCTGAGCCGCCTGACCGACGCACAGGCCGCCTATTCCTACGCCCCTGGCAAGTGGACCGTCAAACAGGTTCTGGGCCACATGACCGATACCGAGCGCATTTTCGCTTACCGCCTGCTCCGAATCGCTCGAGGGGACACCACACCGCTGCCGGGATTTGAGCAAAACCTGTTTGTGGAAACCTGGGACATCGCACAAATTCCGATGCTTTCACTGCTGGCCGAGTGGGACGCGGTACGTATCAGCACCCTGCGTCTGCTGTACCACCTGAGCGAGCGGGATTGGACCCGCCAGGGAGTTGCCAATGGGGGAGAAGTGACCGTGCGGGCGCTGGCTTTCGCTATTGCAGGCCATGAAATTCATCACCGGGGAATTCTCGAGCGCCAGTATCACATCGCGTTCTAGCAAATTACGTTCTAGCAAATTGCGTTCTAAAATGGTCCTGATGAAGCTCACCGATGCCCACTTGCTCGAGGCCGCCGCCCAGTTTGAAACCCCGCTCTATGCCTACGATTTGGCGACTCTAAAGCGCCAGCTCGAGCGGGTGAAAAACGCCTTTAGGGGGGCGCGGCTGTTTTACGCCATGAAAGCCAA
>JACMOA010000045.1 GCA_014378225.1 Deinococcales bacterium
CGGCTCGAGGGTGTGCTGCTGGCTTTCGGGTTCCCGGGCCGCGAGTTTGAACAGGTCTCAAAGCTGTCCGGCGGCGAGAAAACTCGGCTGGGACTGGCTGCTATTTTGGTGAGTAACCCCGAAGTGTTGCTGCTGGACGAACCGACCAACCACCTGGACATCACCATGCGCGAGTGGCTCGAGGGATTCCTGATGCGCTATCCTGGCGCGATGATTCTGGTGTCTCACGACCGGGCTTTTCTGGACGCGGTGGCTACCCAGACCGCCTACGTTCGGGACGGCGAGGTCGAGGTTTACAGCGGAAATTACAGCAAGTTTCGAGTTCAGCTCGAGCAGGATTTAGAGCGCGAGATGGCAACCTTCAAGGTCCAGCAAAAGCAGATTGACGCGCTGGCTAAAAGTGCGGCCCGCATGAAAATCTGGGGTCTGGGCATGGCCAAACTGGCCCGCCGCGCTCACGCGATGGAATCCCGGCTTCAGCGTATGAAAGACGCCGCCGTGGACGCGCCAGACCCGGAAGAAGATGTGGCCGAGGTCCATTTCGATTGTGACGAAAGCGCCACCACCGTGCTCGAGGGGACGCACATCAGCAAGACTTTTGCAGGCCGTCAACTGTTTAAAGACGTAGCGATCACGGTTCGCAAAGGCGAAAGAATCGCCATCGTGGGCAAAAACGGCGCGGGAAAAACCACCTTTGTTCGCACCCTGCTGGGTATTTTAGGGTCGGACAGCGCCAAGAGTCAGGTTCGGGTGGGCGCACGGGTCAAGACGGGGTATTACGACCAGCAACTACGCGGCGTGAGCATGGAAAACACCGTTTATGACGAGGCGCGAAGCTGGCTCACCAACGACAAAGAGACCCGCAACCTGCTGGGTGCGTACCTGTTTCCTTATGACAGTCAGGACAAAAAAATCTCGAGCCTGTCTGGCGGTGAACGGGCGCGGCTGGCGCTCTTAAAACTCTCGCTCGAGCGCAATAATCTTCTGGTTCTGGACGAGCCGACCAACCACCTGGACATGGAAATGTTGGAATCGCTCGAGGACGCACTCAAAGAGTTTCCCGGCACTCTTATTCTGGTTTCGCACGACCGGGCTTTTATCGAAAACGTAGCAGACCAGATTTGGCTGCTCGAGGACGGCGAGTTTTACGCATACCCTGGTAAGTACAGCTATTACAAGGTCAAACATGTTGCCAAAACTGCGGGTGTGACCGAAGTGGTCAAGGCCGCGCCGCAAAACAGAAAAAGTGGTCCCAGCCTGTGGCACCTCAAACGCAAGGTGGAGGCGCTCGAGCTGGACATCAGCACGCTCGAGCACGATTTAGCCGGGGCGCACCACACGCTCGAGAACGCCACACCCACCGCAGATTTTGCCGCCCTAGGAAACGCAGTTGCAATGCTCGAGACCCAATTGCTCGAGAAAATGACCGAATGGGAAGAAATCAGCGCTCGAGTGGCCGCAGGCTGAAGGTTTAGGCAGAAAGCGGAAGGTAGAAAGCAGAATGCGACCCGCTCGAGGTCGCTTTCTGCTTTCTACCGAAAACTGATAACCCAAACTACATCACCCCAGCCGTCCCCATCCGCGTCACCATCAACCTGAGTTCGTGCGGACTGGTGGCGCTGGATAAGGCTTCTTCCATGGTAATCAGACCACTGGTGTACAGCACCACAAGATGCTGGTCAAAGGTGTGCATCCCGCGCACGTTGTCCTCAATCAGAGCTTCTTTAATCAGCGGGGTTTTGTCCTCGTCTTTGATATAATCCTTAATCAAAGGGGTATTAATCAGCAACTCATAAGCCAGAACGCGCCCGGTGTTATCCGCTCGAGGGAGCAGTCTCTGGCTCAAAATACCAATCATCGAATCGGCCAGCATAATGCGAATCTGGTCGCGCTCGTGCGGAGGAAAGAAGTCAATGATGCGGTTGACGGTGCGAATCGAGTCGTTGGTATGCAGGGTGCTGAGCACCAGGTGTCCGGTCTGGGCCGCGCTGAGCGCCGCTTCCACCGTTTCACGGTCCCGCATCTCGCCAATCATAATCACATCTGGGTCCTGACGCATCGAATATTTGAGCGCGGTGCGAAAATCCTTGGTGTCCGCGCCCACCTCGCGCTGCACCACGATGCTCTGCTTGTTTTTGTGCAGCATCTCGATGGGGTCTTCGACCGTAATCACGTTATAGGTGTAGGTGCGGTTGATGTGGTCCACCAAGCTAGCCAGGGTCATGGACTTGCCCGAACCCGTTTGACCCGTCACCAGAAACAGTCCGCGTTCAAAGGCAGCAAACTCGACCATGTTTTGCGGTGGCAGACCCAGCGCCTCGAAGGACGGAATCACCTCACCGATGATTCGCATGACAATGCCCACACTGCTGCGCTGCCGGAACACATTACAGCTAAAGCGGGCCACTCCAGGCAGGGTGTAGGCAAAATCGAGTTCGTTTTTATACTCGAACTCTTCCCACTGCTCCGGGGTCAAGAGCACTCGAGCGAGGGCTTCTGCGTCCGAAGGGGCCAGGTTTTTATCGCCAAAGCGCACCAGCCGTCCGTCAATGCGTCCGGTGGGCGGTGAACCCACCTGAAGATGCACGTCCGAGGCGCGTTTGGCTACCATTTGCTTGAGCAGGTCTGTAATGGTCATGTCTACTCCGCTTTATTCAACTGCTTATATCTATCTACTTTCATTCATCTGGGGTCGTGAGATTATCGTACACCGTAAACTCGAGCGACAATCTATCCTCGAGATATTCATGGAGTGCGCTTTCGCCCTTTAAAACATGTTGAAATTGTCGTCTATCCGGCTCGAGGATGCCATGTGAATTTTTACATGAGGTTTAAAAGGGCGCTCGAGGGGGGAAGATTTTGGGTGATTCTGGATAACTCAGCGTTGCTTTGACTGCTTAAAGGTATGTTTAGAGCCTGGAAAAAGCCCCTCTCCTGAGGCCGGGAGAGGGGCTTTTTACCGCTCGAGCGCTTACGCCTTCCCAGCGCTGCCCAAGACCTTCATCTTGTGCTCAATCAACTGGGCCATCAAATCTCGAGCTGGCCCTAGAATCTTGCGCGGGTCAAACTCTTTAGGGTTCTTTTGCAGCACTTCGCGCACACCTACCGTAAAAGCTAGACGCAAATCGGTGTCCACGTTGACTTTGGCAATGCCGTGCTGACACGCCTGGGCTAAGTCGTCGTCGGCAATGCCGAAGGCTTCGCCAATTTCGCCGCCGGAATCGCGGAATCGCTGCACAATCTCGGGAGGAACCCCGCTCGAGCCGTGCGCCACCAGTGGAATGCTGAGCATGGCCCCAATTTTGGCAATCCGGGCGTGGTCAATAAACGGACGACCTTTGCCTTTGTACGCGCCGTGACTGGTGCCAATGGCGATGGCCAGATAATCTACTCCGGTTTCTTCCACAAACTGTACCGCCTCGTCCGGGTCGGTCAGGAAGGCGTCTTTCTCGTCCACCTCAATGTGTTCTTCGATGCCGCCCAGACGGCCCAGCTCGGCCTCCACGGTGATGCCCATCGCGTGCGCGGCCTCGACCACCCGGCGGGTCTCCAAGATGTTCTCGGCCAGTTGATGGTGCGAAGCGTCAATCATGATGCTGGTAAAGCCCGCTTTGATGGCGCTCAAACAGCTTTCATAGCTCGAGCCGTGGTCCAGGTGAATAGCCACCGGCACACTGGCGCGGCGGGCCAAATCTGCTACCAGATTGGTGAGGTCTTCGGTTCCGGCGTACTTACGAGCGCCCTCGGAAATCTGCACCAGCACCGGACTACGCAGCTTTTCGGCGGTGTGAATGATGGCCTGAGTAATCTCGAGGTTGTTGGTGTTGAACGAAGGTACGCCGTATTTGCCGTTTCTTGCAGGAACCAGAATTTCTGAACCAGTAACCAACATTAAAAACCTCCGGGAAAATCAAAGAGTTGCTCGAGATTCACAGCTTTACAGCTCAAATCATCCTGAATGCGAGTATACCTGCTCGAGCGTCAGGATTCGGTTTGGGTCGTTTAGGCAGGACGTGAAGGAACTTCGAGTGAAACCTCAATTAAAATCCTTAAAAACCTTGTACCAGACACATTTAAGACTATTTTAACCCTCTGCTCTCTATCTTGGTGCTCGAGAGAGGAGAAACCCCCATGCCCCGCGCCGCCCACAACCTCAAAAATCACCTGCTGTGCCAACTGGCCCTGATGCTGGCCTGCGCCCTGCTTTGTACTTTACTGGGTCAGGGCCACAGCACCCGGCAGCTCAACAAATGGGTGAGCGCGGCCTCGAGCACGTCAATAAGTCAGTTGACCGCTCGAGCCTTTGACCTGGGAACCGATGGGGTGGTTGCACTCGAGCCTCAGACATACACCGCAGGTCTGACGCCCTTGACGCAGGCGCTCGAGGTCAAGTTTTTGCTGATTCAGTGGGGCGCTTTGCTCTACCGCACTCCGGTCCTCGGCTGGACTCACCGCCTACAAAAGCTGGAGGATGGCTGGCGCACGGGAGGGCTGAACCGCTGGCTAAGCTTGCTGGATTTTGCGGTAGAAACCCTGCTCATTGTTTTAAGTAAATGCATGGGCAATGGGAGCGCTCAAGGTGTAAACTATAGCGTCAACCCTTTCAACTTAACTCGAGCCTCATTTTCGCGCAGTTTCTCCTCTCGAGCATCCCTTTTATTTGCCCCAAAGAGTGGTCCCCACTCGAGACGCCCTGCGCGAACCTTGAGACAGGTCTTTCCTACCCTCTTAGTTCACCCCTTAAGACCTTTTTAAGACCCCCTTTTCTACTCTAAACTCACCTCGAGTTCTGAGACGGAAAATGTATTCGGGAAACCGCGCCGCGTGCCTTCACCTCGCCCACACATTTGCACCGAAGGAGCCTTTTATGTACATCCGCACGCTTTTGTACGCCTGTTCACCGCTACTCTTGGCTCTGGCTCTCTCGAGCTGTGGCGGCGGCACAACCCCTCCCATCGAAAAGCCCACCCTGGGACAGCCTACCCTCGAGAACCCCGATGCGGAGGGCGAAGAATTGGTGGTGAACATTCCCGTCACCGGAAGCCTCACCCTCACCCTGAGCACCACACTGGACGGCGCGGCTACGAGTGTTCGCTCGAGCGGTGTCTTTTTGGCGCAGGCCAAAAATTACGTGGGACACGTCAC
>JACMOA010000046.1 GCA_014378225.1 Deinococcales bacterium
ACAATGAGCAGGGTGCGTTTCATACCTTACATTACGCCGCTCGAGGGGGCAAAGTTGCAAGAGAGGGGTTGTCGGTTCTCAGTTTTTGGTGAACTAGGGTGGGTTGTGAGGTGCGCTCGAGTGAAGGGCATAAAGAAACGGCTCGAGCCAGTCTCGAGCCGTTTCTTTATATAAAATCTTATTTAGGAGCGGGTGCAACTTCAGGAACAGGAACGGCTGGAGCGGGTGTAGCTTTAGCCACTCTCTCCGCATAAACCGTCACTTTGAGGCGCTTGGCGGCTCCTTGTAGGTAGCGGTTGGCTGCGCCCTGGGACAAGGTTTTCTGGATTTCGGCTTTTGCGGTTTCAAAAGGCGCGGTGGTGGCTGCATTACGGCTGTTAACCACCAAAAGGTGCACTCCAAACTGGGTCTTGACCTGCTGCAAGCTTCCGAGGGGTCCGGTAAAGCTGGCCGCATCGAACTCGGGTACGGTTTCACCCTGGGCAAAGCAGCCGAGGTCTCCGCCCTGTTCTTTGCTGCCGGGGTCGGTGCTCACTTCCCCGGCCACTTTGGCAAAGTCTTCACCGGCGTCCAGGCGGGCTTTGGCGGCTTTGGCCTCGTCTGCGGTGGCCACCAAAATGTGCTTGACGCAGCTCTGACCTGCTTTTTTGTACTTGGCCGCATTGGCGTTGTAATAGCCGCGCAGCACAGTGTCCGAATAGCTAAAGCGCCCCGTCTGGCTCTCGAGGTACTTTTGGGTAATCACGCTTTCGCGGATGAGGGCTTTGAGTTCCTCGCCCCCATTAATGCCAGACTGCTTGAGCGCAGCGCTCAAAGCTTCTGGAGTGGGAAACTGGGACACCGTCTGGTTGTACTGACCGTCCACATCGGTGTCCGCCACCGTGACACCCTTTTGTAAGGCCTCCATCAACAGAGCCTGCTGGTTCACGTACTGGGTGAGGATTTCGCCCCGGTACCCGTTCAGGCTGGCGGCTCCTTCTACACTGTAAGGCTGACCCTGACCATTGAGTACCCGGCCTGCGGTGATGCGAAATTGTTTTTCAAATTGCTCGAGCGAAATGTTCTTACCGCCAATGACCGCCACTACCACGCTGGGGACCGGAACGATGGGGGTGGCTGCGGGAGTCGCGGTTTGAGCTAGTCCCGAAGAGAGTGCAGGCGAGAGCAAGAGAGCCGACAGAATCAAGAGTCTTTTCATGACGACTCACCATAGCCTAAGCCTGGGTGAGAATACCAGAGCTAGACTGACGCGCCCTAAAGCCAGGATTCACCCTCGAGCATGAACGCTTTCCCAAGAACTCAAGGAGGATTTCACAATTTTAGACCTTACTTTTCCCACCGAGTTCGCCGTGAACCTATTTGACCTCGAGAAGAAACTCTTTACTTCGCAAAGCTGTAACTGCAAAAGCAAACGTCAAAATCGTCCCAGGCGTTTAAAATTTGCTTGCCCGAGTGCTCTAGCAAGCAAAAAATGGTAGTGGTACTTCCGAGACTGCTCAAGGCTTCTAAAAAATTAAAGGTTTATGTCCCACACGAAATATGCAAAGATTTTTCATCGCTCGAGCAGTCTGATTTTGACCACTACCCAAAAAATGTCTACAGCTTTCGTCAACTCTGAATTAAACGCCCTCTAGCCATCTTCAAAGCGGCTATCCTCTAAAGTATCCGGTGTGAAGTTGAGCCTGTTAGAAATCAAAGACCCGCTGGCCTACGACGAAGTGGTTCGTGACGCCCCCATCACCAGCGCCCTGCAAGGCTGGGGCTACGGTTCCGCGCGAGCCGCCATAGGGTACGTACCACACCGCTTTTTGATTCGGCGGGGAGAGGAAACAGTGGGCGCACTGCAACTGCTGCGGATGCCGCTCAAATTCGGTTTTTCCTGGCTTTACGCCCCGCGTGGACCGTCGCTCTGGACGCTCGAGGACCTGGAAGAACTGGCACCTGCCCTCAAACGCTGGGCCAGACCAACCGATGTAATGGTCAAGCTCGAGCCGCCTCGTCCCATTCCGTCCGAGGACCCCATTCCCGAGGCTTACGGCCCCTGGAGGCGCGGCAGCACCGAACAACCAGAGCATACGATGGCGCTGGACCTCACCCGAACCGAAGAAGAACTGTTTGCAGGGCTGCACTCGATGGCCCGCCGTAACGTCCGAACCGCCCAGAAATTTGGGGTAGTCGGCGCTCGAGACGCTCACTTCGACGATTTCTGGACCATTTTCCACGCCACCAACGAGCGGGCCAAATTGGGTGAGTTCCCCAGGGGTTATTACACCACCATGCTCGAGCAGGCGGATAAATACGGCGGTGAGGCGTATACCTTCCTCTCGAGGCATCAGGACCGCGCCCTGGCAGGCGGCTTTTTTCTGGGTATGGGCAAGGGCGCGTACTACCTTTACGGCGGTAGCGTGCGAGATGACCGTCTGGACGAAAACGGCCAACCCTTCAAAGACGTAAAAGCGGCCACCTTGTTTTACTGGAACGCCATTCTGGACGCCAAAAAGCGTGGCTACGAGTTCTTCGATTTCTGGGGCATTCCCAGGGAATTGGACGAAAGTAAACATAGCTTCGGCGTGTTCAAAATGAAGGAAAACTTTGGCGGCTTCCGCATCTGGTATCCGGCTTACGAACTCGACCTGAACCCACTTGCACGCTTTGCTCGAGCGAAACGCAGGGAGCGCAAAACCCAACTCAACCTCGAGCGGAGAGGAAGTGCAGAAGATGTTCTTTGAGGGTTGGCGCTCGAGTGGGAAAGTGGAACGCCTCCGGCACTCCCAGAGCAGAACGGCACTGTCTGTCTTGGCCCAACTACAGCACCTTCCGGGCTGGGTCGCTTGAGCAGGACGGCGTCTTGGTGAGAACGGCACCTAACGGGCCTCACCGCGTCTTAGCCCAACTTCAGCACCTAGCGGGCCTGTCCGCCTAGCGGACCAGCCCACTCGAACGCCCCCTCAACCCCAACCTTTTCCCTCGAGCCGTGAAAAAAGGGTAAAGTGAGCGAACATGAGCTACCCCCGTCCGCTGGCCCTGCTGGGTGAAGGTCTGGCCCCGCTGCTCTCCGTGTTGGCCCGCCTTCCGCTCGAGCGGCTGGAATTCACTCCGGTGGTGGTGCCACTCGGTACCATTCCAACCACCCTGAGCGCCCTCAACAGCCTGGGGTTTCTGGGAGCGCTGATTGACCCCAGTCTTTCGGGCAAGATTTTTCCAGCCCTCGAGCGCCTGAGTCCGGCTGCAAAAACCTGTGGGGCAGTGGATACCCTGTCCCTGCTGGGCGGAGAATACCAGGGAGGTTACGCGCTCGAGGAGGCGCTCAGAACCAGTCTGGAAAACCGGGGTTTCCGGCTGTACGGGGCCAAGTTGATGGTGCTGGGCAGCGGACCTGAAGCGGTGGCAGCGGTCCAACTCGCCAGGGCAGGGGCGGCCCGTCTGGTGGTGGCTGCTGACACCCTGCCGCAGGCCGAAGCAATGGCCCGCACTCTACCTGCGACGGGCGGAGACTCGAGCCATAAACTGACCCGCTACGCCATTACCCTGGGCGACGAGCGGCTCGAGAGTTTGGTGGAGCGGGTGGATTTGGTGGTGCAGGCCGGGGCCACCTTGCCGCCCCGTTTATGGCAGCCCTACCACACCTCGCTGGATTTGTTCGAGAACGAAGGGGGCCGTTTCCTCTCGAGGGTGGGCGGTCAGGTACTGCCGTTTGCAGACGTCCATGCCGAGCGTCTGCGCCTTCAGCTCGAGACGGTAAGTGGGGTACGGGTGGCGCTCGAGACGGTGCAGGCGGCGCTTGGTGGGAATTAGTTTTGAGTTGGCAGTAAAAGACTCAAGGCTTTTCAACTGACCCTTGCAAACCGAAAACCAGTACAGTGACCTCTATGTGGCCTCGAGCACTCAAAGTCGGACAAATCCAGGTTCACTCGCTTTCAGATGGAAAGTTTCGTCTGGATGGTGGTGCAATGTTTGGAGTGGTTCCCAAACCCCTATGGGAAAAACTGCTCGAGCCGGACGAACTCAACCGCATTCCACTCAGGACCAACCCACTGCTCATTCAAATCGAAAACAAGAATATCCTGATTGAGACCGGAATGTTCGAGGGTGACGAAAAATTCAGGCGAATTCATGCCCTCGAGCGCGACACCACCGTTTTCGAGGGTCTGAAAACGGTGGGCCTCGAGCCGTCCGACATCCACTTGGTGATTCACACGCACCTGCACTACGACCACGCGGGGCGCAACACCACCGCTGGAAAGCCCACCTTTCAGCACGCCACCCATCTGGTGCAAAGGGCTGAACTCGAGGAAGCCCAGAACACCCACGAGCGCAACCGCGCCAGCTATCTGCCAGAACTGTGGGAGCCGCTTATAGCGTCCGGTCAGCTCGAGACGCTCGAGGGACACACCGAAATTCTCGAGGGACTCTCGGTTCATCCGGCTCCGGGTCACAATCTGGGCCAGCAAATCGTGCGGCTCAAATCCGAGGGCGAGGTTCTGATTTATACCGCCGACCTGATGCCTACCCTGAGCCACGCGCCCTACGCTTATCTGCTGGGCTACGACCTTTATCCCGTCACTTGCCTCGAGCAGCGAAAGCACTATTTCCCGCAGTGGGCCGCAGAAAATGCGATTCTCGCCACGCCGCACGACCCAGAGCACGCTTTTGGACGCTTTGTGGAAAACGCTCGAGGGGGATTCTTGACGGTTCCGCTCGAGTGAGTGGTTCTCGGTTCTCGGCAAAGTAAAATTATAGACTCACAATCTACCAACTCAAAAAAGATTTCACAAACTTAAACTACAGCAATTAAAAGAGGGGCCGAAGCCCCCAATTTAGTCGAGCTTGCGCTCGAGCGGGTTTATTTACGCCTGAGCGCTGGGCGCACGCTCTAGGCTTGGGCGCTGGGAACGTAGCCCTCGAGGTGAGCGTAGTCGTCTTGAAAGTGCATCAGCACGCCGCCGAACAGGGTGTCGAAGACCTCGGCAGGGAACTCTTGCAGGGTCTGGTAGAAGCCCACGTACTCGAGCCACACGTTGCCGTCCGCGTCAATCGAGCGCGAGAAGGCCCGCTCACGGTTGCGCGTGTTGAGCATCTCGAGGATTTCAAAGCGGCGGTGATTGTAGGTCTTCTGGGTCACGCAGGTGACTTCCAGCCGTGAGGTATCGTTGGGACCATCGGAAACGCTCACCAGAACGGCGGCGTCGCCCATTTCGAATTTCCAGCCCATCCGCAAAAAGCGGGGCTGTCCCTGTTGCTCGGGTTCCTGAACTTCCAGGATGACTTCTTTTTCCTTGAGGTACTTGGCAAGGGTGTCCAAGGTGAGTAGGGCTACATCGGCCATGTTTGACTTCCTCCTGAGTTCACTCAGCATGACTGCTCGAGCGAGACGAGCTATTCTACATGATTGTGCGTCACAGGGAACAGGGGAGAGGGGGTCTCGAGGTATGAGAGGGTAAGATGGTTGAGATTGGCTCGAGAAGTTTCTTGCTTAATAAAATTTAGCGAATTACCTCGAGCCTTACGAGGGCCACGCCTTCACGAGCTATTCCCAGTGCTCGAGCGGCTGTACTGGACAGGTCCACAATGCGTCTGGAGTTATAAAATGGTCCACGGTCGTTGATTTTAACCAGCACACTGCGTCCGGTTCTTTGATGTATGACCCGCACCCAGGTGCCAAAAGGCAGGGTCAGGTGGGCAGCGGTCATGCGGGTGGAGCGGTCATAACGCCCGCCGTAATACACCGCTTGCCCGGTCTGCACAAAGCCGCGCACTCTAGCCTCAACCGCGCTCAGAGACAACATCAGAAAAGCCGCGCCAAAAACGTGTTTCCACCGATTCCAATTCATAAATCTACCTCCGCACTCCCGGTCAGCACTTCACACCCGGTCTCCAAAATCAGCACCATATCCTCGAGTCGCACCCCGCCCACTCCCGGAAGGTACACTCCTGGCTCGAGTGTGACCACATTTCCCAGCTCGAGTACCTCATCATCGGGGGACCTGAACGACAATCTGGGCGCTTCGTGAACCGCCAGTCCCACCCCATGTCCCAGCGAGTGCGCGAACGCTTGACCGTACCCCTCGAGCGTCAAGTAATCCCGTGCCACCGCGTCCAGCGCTTTGCAGCCCACTCCTGCCCGCGCTGACTCGAGGGCCTGCCGTTTGGCCTCTTTTACGGCCCGGTACAGCCGCTTCAGCTCCGTGCTGACCTCGCCCACCGGGTAAGCGCGGGTCATGTCGGAGTGATAGCCCTCCAGCTTTGCCCCCAAATCAATGGTGACCAAGTCTCCATCCTCGACCTGCCGGGAACTGGCGGTTCCGTGCGGCATAGCGCTGCGCGGCCCTGAAGCCACGATAATCTCAAACGCCGCTCCGTCTGCTCCGGCCCG
>JACMOA010000006.1 GCA_014378225.1 Deinococcales bacterium
AACAAGGTGACGCACCTGATTGGCAAGGCCAGTTTTATTGACCCTCATACCGTGCTGGTAGGAGACCGCAAGGTGACGGCTTTGAATATCATCATTTCGACGGGTTCGGAACCCGCCGGACTGCCCGCTTTTCCAGTGGACCAGAAGCGCATTGTGGACTCCACCGGAGCACTCGACGTTCCAGACCCACTTCCAGCCCGGATGCTGGCGATTGGTGCCGGAGCCATCGGCATCGAGTTTTCGCAGATTTACAACAATCTGGGCGTAAAGACCAAGATTATCGAGTTTGTGCCACAGATTGTGGCCGCTGCCGACGCGCAGGCCGCCGCCGAGTTTCACAAGATTCTGGTCAAACAGGGCATAGAGATTCAGACCAGCACCAAAGCCAATTCCTTTGAAGAAAAACTCGACGGGCTGCACGTTGAACTCGAGGACGTAAAAACTGGAGAAAAGCGAACTGAAGTGTTCGACCTGATTCTCAGTGCGGTGGGGCGTCGTCCCCGCTCGAGCGGATTGGGACTCGAGGCCGCAGGCGTGACCGTGAACGAGCGTGGATTTATTCCGGTCAATAAAAAGCTGCAAACCAACGTGCCACACATCTACGCTATCGGCGACGTGATTGGCAACCCGATGCTGGCCCATAAAGCCATGAAAGAGGGTCTGGTGGCCGCAGAAGTGATTGCGGGTAAAAAGTCCGAGATGGACCCGGTGGCCATTCCCAGCGTGGTCTACACCGCGCCAGAGCTGGCCTGGGTGGGCCTGACCGAGCAAGAAGCCAAAGACAAGGGCTACAAGGTCAAAACCGGCGTGTTTCCGCTGTCCGCTTCGGGCCGTGCGGTCACGCTTCAGAGCACAGACGGTTTCGTGAAAATGGTGGCCGATGCGGACAGCGACCTACTGCTGGGTGTTCATATCGTAGGGCCACACGCCAGTGACCTACTGGGCGAGGCGGGATTGGCGCTCGAGATGGCGGCTACGGTCAGTGATGTGTCGCTCACCATTCACGCCCATCCCACCCTGGGCGAGAGCGTGATGGAAGCCGCCGAGAACGTGCATAAGCAGGCCATTCACATCATGAACAGGTGAGCATTATAAAATTGAAAAAGGGCGCACATGAGTGCGCCTTTTTTTCCTCGGACCATTCGTAGAAACAGAAAACGCAACTCTCTCGAGCTGCTTATAAAAATATCACCCTATGCAATATGCGTCAAGCTTATGCATTGACATGCGGACAAAAGTCTGTATATACAGTCTATGACACGCTCCAGCGAACCTCTGAGCGCCCTCGAGCACTACAGCTTGGGCTACCAAGGTCGGGGAACAGGCGAGAGATGAGGTTTACGGCCATCCAGACCTGTGTCAACAAAGTCTCTCGGCTCCCTTAACTGCCGAGGAAAAAGGGGCAGTCTTGAAAAGGGCAATGCTACAACCGACTTTTTGTCCTTCTCAAAAAACGCTTGAATCTGGCTCCTCCGATATGGACACGACTCCTCGAGTAAGCCCTGCACCTCTGAACACGCCGGGTCTCGTTCGCCCCTATCTGACCTCAAGGGGCAGGCTCAGCTCGAGGGAACGTGTTTGGAAGTCATTCGGCAAAATCCTACAAAATCCTTTTCTAGACGGCAATAATGCAAATGCTCGAGCAAGGTTTTTAAGAATTTATCGCTTCTGGCTAGGTCGGAAACCAGGAGAACAGGTCAAACACTCTGCAAGAGCGACCTCAAACCTTTGAGACTCCTCCAGCACTCTCGAGCAACCTACCCTGAGCTAAAATCCGCTCAGCTAGCGCCCAGCCACTCTCGAGCGCTCCTTCTACCCGTGCAGTTCCGCACCAATCCCCACACCAGCCCAAACCCAACTCGAGGTCCCAAAAACACTTGTCCGGGTAAAACACTTCTGGGGTAGCGTAGCGCCAGCGGTGAAGCTGAGAAAAGCTGTGCTCGAGGGAATCTCCCAACAGCTCTCGAGCGTGAATTAACATTTGCCGCTCCACCTCTGTTTTGTCGCGCTCGAGGTTTTCGCCGCTCCATTCGTTCGCCGCGTGGATTACCAGGGTGGGCGGCGCACTGTCTGCCCGTTTGGTGTGGTCCCTCGAGAGCCAACTGATGGGATGACCAGAACTTTGTGCTCCTTTCCAGTCCACTTTCAAATCTTTCTCGAGCGCCAACATCAAGGTGAAAGTGGGAGAAAGTCTTACTGGCTCGAGGGTATGACATAAACTGTGCAACACCGGATGCGGTGAGGTCTGGCACACTTCTCCCAGCAGGGCCACAATTTGCGGTGCAGGCAGATTGAATATCACCTGCTCATCTTCATAAAAGTTACCCCGGCTGTCTTCGAGCAACCAACTGTTAGCGCGTCGCTCACAACGCACAATTTCGGTTTCTAGCCCAATACTCAGGCCTTGACTCAATACCTTTCCTATCCGGTTCATACCCTCTGTGGGTGCATATCGAGCATAACTATCCTCACCAAGCTTTAGAAACTCACCTTTTTCGAACTGTCCGAACCCTCGAGTCCACACTTTTAACCAACCCTCAGCCAGCCAGCCAAAAATTAAAGCCTCGAGCCGCTCTCCTCTTGCGGTGAAAAATTGTGCGCCGTGGTCCACCATTCGGTCTTGCCAGCGCCGAGTAGAGGCTCTACCGCCCACCCCTCGAGCTTTGTCCAGCACTCTGACTTCATCTCCCGACTTTGCAAGGTCCTGGGCCAGAGCCAAGCCTGCCAATCCACTTCCCACAATAATCATGAAAAAAGTTTAAAAGCTCGAGTATGAGGCGGGTGTAGCTTGCGTGTAAAACGCTCAGGATGCTCGAGCAGGCACTCTACAAATACCCTAAGAATGTTAAAGCCGATTTATCATCAGTGGGCCGCGAGGCCCCAGCGTGACTCCAGAAACCGGGCTAGGGTCTCCTCTCA
>JACMOA010000047.1 GCA_014378225.1 Deinococcales bacterium
CCGATGCTGTGGATGCCCGCGATGAATTTGCAAATGCGGCTCAATCCGAACATGGTGTTCTGGAATTACCTGATGCTCTTTCTCGCAACCCCGGTCCAGTTTGGCCCTGGTCTGCGGTTTTACCGCTCCGGCTGGAAAGCCCTGACTGTGAAAAGCCCGGACATGAACAGTCTGGTGATGATTGGAACGAGTGCGGCCTATTTTTACAGCCTTGCTGTGAGCTTATTTCCTAACGTCTTTCCGCTCGAGGCCCGACACGTTTATTTCGAGTCTTCGGCAGTGGTGCTGACCCTGATTTTGTTGGGCAAATATTTTGAAGCACTGGCCAAAGGCCGTACTAGTGAGGCCATGAAAAAGCTCATCTCACTGGGGGCCAAGAGTGCTCGAGTGTTGCGCAGTGGTCAAGAACTCGAGCTGCCCATAGACGAGGTTTTGACCGGGGACATTGTGACTGTGCGCCCTGGTGAAAAGATTCCAACCGACGGAACCGTGCTTTCTGGCTCGAGCTATGTGGATGAATCCATGATTTCCGGGGAGAGCGTTCCGGTTCATAAACTCGAGGGAACGAAGGTGGTGGGCGCAACTCTCAACGGCAACGGCAGCTTCACCTTCCGGGCGCAGGCCGTGGGCGCAGATACCGTGTTGGCACAAATAATTGGCATGGTGGAACGGGCGCAGGGAAGCAAGCCCGCCATTCAAGGCTTGGCGGATAAAGTAGTGGCGGTCTTTACCCCCATCGTGCTAGGCATTGCGCTGCTAACCGCGATGGTCTGGCTGGTCTTCGGCGGCGAAAATGCCGTTTCATTTGCGCTGGTCAACACCGTGGCGGTGCTGATTATCGCCTGTCCGTGTGCAATGGGTTTGGCTACGCCCACCAGCATTATGGTGGGAACCGGAAAAGCCGCCGAGCTGGGCGTCCTGTTTCGTAGGGGTGAAGCACTACAAACCCTGTCCGAGACTCGAACTATTGCGCTGGATAAAACTGGCACGCTGACCCAGGGGAAACCTGTGCTCACCGACCTCGAATTACTAAAGGGATTTGATAGGGCGGACCTGCTCAAACAGATAGCGAGTGTGGAAAGTCAGAGTGAACACCCGGTCGCAAGGGCCATCGTCAATGCAGCCAGGAGCGAGGGAATCGCACTCGAGCCTGTAGCAGATTTCGAGAACCTGCCTGGATACGGCGTGCAAGCTCATGTAAACGGTCAACTCGTACAGGTGGGCGCAGACCGCTTTATGCAAAAGCTGGGTCTCGAGGTGGAAATTTTCTCGAGCACTGCACAGAAGTTGGGAGATGAAGGAAAGACTCCCCTTTATGCGGCAGTAGACGGTCAAATTGCGGCAGTGGTGGCGGTTTCGGACCCCATCAAAGTGGGTTCGCTCGAGGCTGTAAGGGCGCTACGTCAGATGGGCTTTAGCGTGGCGATGATTACCGGAGATAACTCGAGAACCGCGCACGCGGTGGCCCGTCAACTCGAGATAGATACCGTTCTTTCGGAAGTCTTGCCGGACGGCAAAGTCGAAGCGGTGAAATCCTTGCAAGCTGGGGGGCAAAAGGTCGCTTTCGTGGGAGACGGTATCAACGACGCGCCCGCGCTGGCCCAGTCTGACGTGGGCCTCGCCATCGGCACCGGAACCGACGTGGCGATGGAAACCGCCGACGTGATTCTGATGTCTGGCGACCTGCGCGGAGTTCCCAACGCTATTGCGCTCTCGAGGGCAACTTTAAAAAACATTCGCCTGAATTTGTTCTGGGCCTTTGCTTACAACATCGTGTTAATTCCGGTGGCAGCGGGTGTGCTGTTTCCTCTGAACGGTTGGCTCCTGAGTCCCGTGCTGGCGGGTGCGGCGACGGGGTTATCCAGTGTGTTTGTGCTGACCAATGCGCTGAGATTGCGCGGTTTCCGTGCTCCCGTGCTCGAGCGTGCGCTCCTTGCAATGCAGTCAAAAAGTGCTCGAGCTGAAAAATATTCTGAACCTGTCGCCTAAATCTCCCTAAACATTACAAATTTTAAAACACTTATTCACAACGTTTGAAGGAGTCTCATGACCCACGCCCACGTTCCATCCAGCGCTCAACCTCCTAAAAACCCGGTGCTCGAGGTGACGCTCAAGAACTGTTACAACGCCTCTGAGTTTGCGGCACTCGAAGGCAACCTTTCCCGCGTTTCAGGAGTAACTGGAGTTCATCTGGACCGCACTCGAGGGGTAGCGCACCTAGAGTACAACCCCACTCAGACTTCAAAATCGGCGCTCGAGACGAATCTGAAGGTGGCGGGTTACGCCTGTGACTGTGCAGATTGTCGGCCCTCGAGCGCCCAACCCGGTCATCCGGCGCTGGACAAGACGGACGAACACGCGGAACACGTTATGC
>JACMOA010000048.1 GCA_014378225.1 Deinococcales bacterium
GCGCAAAGTGATCCTGGGCGCCGCGGGCCAGGTAATCGAGTGCCGTGGCCTGCTGAGGCCGTACGTGGAAGGGTCGACCGACCCAGACGCCGCGCTCGAGGGCCGCGACATTATTTTGCCCGCCTTGAAGGTGGGCCAGAAGTTGGACGCGGAAAAGGTCGAGCCGAAGGGCCACACCACCCAGCCGCCTGCCCGTTACACCGAAGCCAGTCTCGTTCAGGCGCTCGAGGGAGCTGGAATTGGGCGGCCCAGCACCTACGCTAACATTCTCAGCACCATTCAGGACCGGGGTTACGTGGTCAAGAAAGGGTCTGCGCTGGTTCCCACCTGGACCGGGTTTGCCACCGTGCAACTGCTCGAGCAGCACTTTCCCAATCTGGTCAACTACGACTTTACCGCCCGTATGGAAGAAGATTTGGACGAAATCGCGGGAGGACGACAGGGCCGGGTCAAGTACCTGACCGATTTTTACAGCGGTGCAGACGGCCTAAGAAGCGCCATTGACTCGAGGTTGGGCGAGATTGACGCCATCAAAATCAGCACCATTCCCACGCCCAGACTGGGGAACAGCGGCATTGAAGTGCGGGTGGGCCGCTTCGGGGCGTACCTGAAGCGCGAAGAATCCAAAGCGAACCTGCCGCCCGACCTGCTTCCAGACGACCTCACGCTCGAGAAGGCTGAAGAGCTGCTGTCCAACTCTGGCAAGAACGACACCCTGGGCGACGACCCCGAAACCCTGCTTCCCGTCATTGCTAAAGCGGGCCGTTTTGGTCCGTATGTGCAACTGGGCGAGGAAACGCCACCCGTTCGCACCGCGTCGCTGTTTCCGAGTGATAAGCTCGAGGAACTGACCCTGGAACGCGCCCTCGAGTTGCTGAAAATTCCGCGTATGGTGGGCATTTCCGAGGGCGAGGAGGTCTGGGCCTTCAATGGGCGTTACGGGCCATACCTGAAGCGTGGAGACGAAACGCGCAATCTGGGGGGCCACGAAGCACTGCTCACTATTTCGCTCGAGGAAACTGAAGTGCTGTTCAGGCAACCCGCCCAACGCCGTGGCCGTGGCCCCAGTCAGAGCGTAGTGCAAACGTTCGAGTTTGAAGACCGCAAACCCATCGAGTTGCGGGCGGGCCGCTTTGGGCCGTACCTGACCGACGGGGAACTCAACGCCTATATTCGCAAGGATGAGGACCCTGCGGCCCTAAAAGCCGACGAGGTGCGCGTAATGCTGCTCGAGCGGGGAAAACCCCCCAAGGCCAAGACCTCGAGCGCAGTGGGCAGTGCCAAAAAAACGGGTACTAAAAAACCCACCTCCAAATCTGCATCCTCGAGCAAGGTATCCTCGAGCAAGGCAAGAGCCAAGAAACCTGCGGCTAAACCGTCCTCGAGCGTTCGTAAACCTGTAAGTTCTGCGGCTCGAGCGAAAACGGTGAAAGCCCCTCCTGCCGAAAAGAGTGCAAAGGTAGATTGGGGAGACCTGAAAGTGCACCTCAGCGTTTTGACCGACCTGGAGCGCAAACTGATTACGAGCATTCGGGACGACGGCAAAAAGGCTGAGGATGTTGCGCCGGGGCTGGGACTCGAGGTGGCGAAGGCCAAAGGAATGGCCCTACAAATCAGTAAGAAGCTGAATCAGGCTTACCGGGCCGCTCGAGGGTAAAAGAGATTGAGAACGCGCTCGAGCGTGCGTTAGAATTCAAATCTCAAAACACGCTCGAGCGTTCTCATCTGTCACTCGCTCCATTTCCTCAAAACTCAACCCGCGCAAACCCGCTAAAAACTCGAGAGTGTGGCGTACCAGACTGGGTTTGTTGGGTTTACCCCGGTGCGGCATGGGCGCAAGAAAAGGCGCGTCGGTCTCGACCAGCAAGCGCTCGAGCGGAACCCACCTTGCGGCCTCCTGAACGGCCGTGGCGTTTTTATAGGTCAAGTTCCCGGCAAAAGAAATGTAAAACCCCAGCTCGAGTCCGGTTTCAATCAGCTTTACATGTCCATTGCAGCAGTGTAAAATTCCCCGGCTCCAACCCGCACGCTCGAGGGTATCGGCGCAGTCCAGGCTACACGCTTCCTGATTTTGCTTGTCCCGCGTATGAATCACGATGGGAAGATTCCGCTCTCTAGCCTGCTCGAGTTGCCACTCAAAAGCCGAAATTTGCACCTCTTGGGGCGCAGCGTCCCAGTAATAATCCAGACCACTTTCACCTATTCCCACCACTCGAGGATGACTCATCAGCGCCTCGAGTTCGGCCCGAGTATTGGGGCTATCCTCGAGAGTGTCCGTCGGGTGCAGTCCCACGGTGGCGTACACATTCTCGAAACGCTCTGCCAGTGCAATGGACGCTCGAGCGTGTTCTACATTGGCTCCGATACAAACCAGTGCAGTTAATAAGGGCGGCTCGAGGTCGGGGTTTTCCAGGTAGTCCAGGTGGCAGTGGCTGTCAATCATGGGCTACAGCCTAGCCGCTCGAGGGCTATGCTACCGACCCTCGAGCAGATATTCCATAGCAAACTTGTACCCCAGTGCGCCCAGACCGCTGATTTTCCCCTTACACACCGCCGCTGTCACCGATACATGGCGAAAACTTTCCCTCGAGTCCACGTTAGAGAGATGCACCTCCACCACTGGAAGCGGCTGGCTCGAGAGTGCGTCACGCAGCGCGTAAGAGTAGTGGGTCAGCGCACCGGGATTGATGACAATTCCGCTAAAATCTTCTTCCTGGGCGTGTTGAACCCACTCGAGCAGTTGACCCTCGAAATTGCTCTGGCGGCACACCGCCCCCACTCCCAGTTCCACCGCCCAGCCCTCGCACAGTTCTTCCAGGTCCTCGAGCGTGGTGTTTCCGTAAATATGAGGTTCGCGCTTGCCTAGCATGTTCAGGTTAGGGCCGTTCAGGACGAGAATCATGGGACCTCGGGTGTGGGAAGTAGGGAGCGTGAAGCAGACGCACGTTGCTCGATATTGTCCACAACTTTTAGAAACTCTTGAAAGGCTTGGTGCTGACGATTAAGTGCCACTCGAGCGGTATAAGGATTTCCTGGGCCATCGAGCAAAACAAACTTAAGCCCGTCCGAGGTGGCTTTTTTGTCCCTCGCCATCAGTGGAATCAAATCTTCAAAATTCCTGGTGGGTAGCGGAGAAGGGCGCATCCATTCCAGAAACTCAGCCGCCTTACCCATCCAGGTTGACCTATTTTCTAGTCTTGAAAGAATCGCCGCATAGAGGAGTCCGTACCCGATAGCCTCCCCATGCGACAGGCTGTGGTTTGAGGCCCACTCGAGCGCGTGTCCCAGTGTATGACCCAGGTTAAGGTGAGCACGCTCTCCGGCTTCAAATGGGTCTCGAGCCACGATTTCGGCTTTGACCCGGATGGAACGGGCCAGGGTGCTCAAAAAATCAGGCTGCTCGAGGTCGGATTTCTCGAAAAATCTGGGGACGGCGGCTTCTCGCTCGAGCAGACCGTGTTTGAACATCTCGGCCATGCCTTCTTTCCAGACCCGTTCAGGCAGGCTTTGCAACGTCTCGAGGTCAGCCCATACTGCTCTGGGTTGGTGAAACGCACCGACCAGATTTTTACCTTCAGGCAGATTCACCCCAGTTTTACCACCCACCGAAGCGTCCACCATGCCCAGCAGTGAGGTGGGCAGGTTATAAAAAGCCACGCCACGCAGGTAACTAGCGGCCACATACCCCGCCAAATCTGAGGTGGCTCCGCCGCCCAGAGCCACAATCGCGGCGTCTCGAGGAAAGGCGTGCTTTGCCAGTTCGGATAACACTTTAGCGTGAACCTCGAGCGATTTGCACGCTTCCCCACTGGGTAATGGAATCGAAAGTTCAAAGTGGCTCGAGACTTTTTTTACCAAACTCGAGGGTAATTTAGAATCATAAATCAGTGCCACACGCTTGTGCGGCAACTCCAGCCGCTCGAGCAGATTCCAACCCACCGTCACGTTGTAAGGTGCTTCTACATTGACAGAGATAATTTGATTATTTGCGTCCACAGTCCTCCTCCCACACCCTCGAGTCCAACGTCCCGAATTGCGCTCATCTTTAGCTAAACGACCCGAGGAATCACCGACTCCTCTGCACTTCCGCCTTCACGCGCCTTCCGCCATTCCCACAACTTCTCCACAATTTCCGACACCACCTCGCCGGACTCGCGTCCATCGGTGCTAACAAAGATATCCCCCTGTGCATATGCTTCGCGCCTTCCCTCGAGCAGTTCTCGGATACGTTCGAGCGGGTTATCACTCTTGAGCAAGGGACGACTCGAGCGACGGGTGCGCTCAAAGATGGTTTCTGGAGTGGCGCTTAATACTACAACTGGACCTCTGAATTTGAGCGTCTGCTGATTAACTGGGCTAACAAAGCTGCCCCCACCCAACGAAACCACTGTTTTCTCGAGTTTAACCACCTTTTCTAGCAGTTGACGCTCGTACTCCCGAAATGCCGCCTCGCCGTACTCCTCAAAAAGCTGCGGCACGCTCATATGAACCATTTTCTCAATAGCCTTATCAGTGTCAAAAAAGTATAAGTCCAGTGCTCGAGCCAGTTCCCACCCGATGCGGCTTTTTCCAGTTCCCATGAAACCCGCCAGAGCCACCCAGCGGACAGGGCGTTTGAGAGGGATGGAAGTGTGTGGCATGGGTGGGTTATTGGTTTGTAGGCTTTGGTTTTCGGTTTTCAGTTGTCAGTTAAGAATTTCGAGTGTGTTAAGAATAAACCGCTTCGAAAGACACACAGCTAAACCACCTTTGCAAACAGTGCACCCCTCGAGTAGAACTCGAGCGGTGCAAACAGTCCTATCTCCCAACTGAAAACCGAAAACTGGCGGACAGGCGGCGAGGCCCGGTAGGTGCCGTTTTCGCCAAGACACCCGATAGGCGGGATGGCCTGGTAGGTGCTGTTTATCCCGAGACATGCCGCTTTGTCCAAGACAATAACCGATAACCCACCTCTTAATACTCAAGCGAATATTCCCGGTACGCTTTCACCCGTTCCACAATCTCTGGAACGGTGTCACCGCC
>JACMOA010000049.1 GCA_014378225.1 Deinococcales bacterium
TACCAAACTTTCAACCCGTCTCCTCAAGCAAACCAAAGACCCCCTGCACGGTGCAGGGGGTCTTTTATGGAAACCTAAGTTTTTGCGCTTGAGAGATTTCCCCTCGAGCAAATTTTAGGTCAACTGAAAAAAGGCCGGAACGTACTCAAAGGCGCTGTCCTTGCGCTTCACGTAACCCACGGCAGGCCAGGCGAAGTGGTAGCCCACCACCATCTGGCGGGTATCGGCGGCCTCGGCAAACAGTTTGGCGCGGGTGGCCACCGCCTGGGCCTTGTCGGTGTCAAAGCCCAGATAGTGCTCTGGAAAGCGGAAGGACAGGATGTAATGTCCACCCGCATCGGCAAAGTGGGTCAGGGTAGAGGTTCCGCTCGAGACCCGCACCGCGAGGTGATTGGCGGTGTGTCCAAACGACGCGAGTGAGGTCACTCCCCCTACGATGTCCGCTCCCGGCTTAATGAGCTTATAACGGTCCTTGAGCGCAATCATGTTGTTCTTCACGGCATCGTTGGGGGTGGCTTGAGTAGTCCAGAATTGAAATTCTCCTTCTCCCATCACCAGTTGAGCTTTGGGAAAGGTGGGCTGCCCACCCATAGTCAGGCCACCGATGTGGTCGCCGTGACCATGGGTCAGGAATACCGTGTCAATGTCTTCGGCCTTGTAGCCTGCTCGAGCGAGACTGGCCAGCAGTTGCCCGTTTTGCCCACCGCGCCCGGTGTCCATCAGCACCTTGTTTTTTCCGGTATCCACAATCATCGGGTTGAAGTTGTTGACAAATCTCGAGGGGTCCAGAAAGTTCTCTCGCAGCGCGGCCTCGTACACCGGCTGACGGTCTGGGTTTGCGCCCCAGTTAGGAAAGGTATTACCGGGAGGGGATTGACCGTCCGAGAGTACGGTGACGGTGTACTCGCCCACCTTAAAACGGTAAAAGCCAGACCCGTTCACGGGCAGCGCAGGCATGCTCGAGGAGGCTGCGGGGGTTGCAGTTTGGGCGTTGGCGCTCGAGAGTTGGGCTGCTGCGGTGAGTCCGGCTACTCCGGCCAGGCGCAGGGCGTCACGACGGGATACAGATTTATTTTCCATGTTCAGGTCCTCCGTAAAATGTTCACGCTCGAGAGTTTAAAGGGGATTCAAGCCTTCAATCATTAGACCTCCAGCGAAAGTCGCCTCCAGACGTGTTACTCATTTACTCTTACTCGTTCCACTCGGTCAAAAGCAGGAGGCGGGACAGCCCACCCCCCACTTTTGCCGGAAGTCTATTAAAAAGACTCGAGATGAGATTTGCCGTAGCCAATCGCGCAAAGCGTTTCATGGGCAAGCTCTCAATCCTCGGCCCTTAGTCGTCGGCTCGAGCCTTCAAGTCACCTTCTCGGGACAGGAGCACATTGGGTTTAGGATTAGGCCATTGGCTCAGCACCATCGCGCCTACGATGAACGCTCCGCCAATCCAGCCCCGCCATCCCAGGGTTTCTCCTATCCAAACCCAGGCAAACAAAGCCGCAAACACTGGCTCGAGTGCATACACAATCGCGGCCTCGGACGCGCTCACGGTTTTTTGCCCCAACGCCATCAGCACAGTAGTTCCAGCGGTGGCAAACAACGAAAGGTACAGCAAAATCCACACCAGACTCGAGGGAATGAATACGCCCCCGTCTGGGGTCAGGGCTTTAGGATTAAACAAACTTATCCAGCCCGAATCAAGCAGCCCTGGCACGCTCCACAACCAGCCCATAACGGCGACCACTAGCATCTGAATTCCAACCAGCGGCATGGCCGAATGCAGGCTCGAGCGCTCGAGGTACAAAATGTAAAGTGCGTAGGCAAAGGCGCAAAAAAGGGTCCAGAAATCTCCGCTCGAGAGCGGGCCACCCTCCGCTGAAATAAAACCAATGCCCGCCAGCGCCATTAGCGCCGCGCCCCAGACCACTCCAGGCAACCGCCGCCGAAAAAGCAGCGCCAGCAAGAGTGGAACCATCACCACATTGAGACCCGTGATAAACGCACTGCGGTTACTGCCAATCAGGGTGAGGCCGATGGCTTGAGCCATATAACTGGCAAAGTTGAGCAAGCCTAAAATCAGGCCGTCACGCCATAGGGTCCGGTCCCCTCGAGCGGCTTTTGTCAACATAAACGGGATAAAAGGAATGAGTCCCAGGCTGAAGCGTAATGCGGTCAAAACTTCAGGTTTGAGGGTGTCTGTTGCCCCTTTGACCAGAGCAAAGGTCGTTCCCCACAAAACCGTGACCAGAATGAGAATGAGAAGGCCCCTCGAGTGTGCGGACATAGTTGCTCGAGCATATCAGGGAAAGCGGGAATTTGAGTTGGGGTGGCTCGAGTTTGCAAGAAATTCAGGCAGAGGCTTTGAGCGCTACAATCGAACCACCCCGTATTTTTCCGGCTCGAGTACGGCAACACATTCAGGTGTATGCTGTCGCTATGGTTGTACTGGGCATTGACCCTGGCCTCGCCAATCTGGGACTTGGCGTGGTGCAGGAAGAAACACGCAAGAGCCACGCTCTGTTTTACGACTGCTATGAAACCAGTAGTAAACGCAGTCTGCCAGAGAGGTTAGGCTATCTGTATCAGGTGGTCAGCGATACCATCCGCATTCATCAACCTCAGTGCGTAGCGATGGAAGAGCAGTTTCTCAAGAAGCAGGCCGACATCGCCTTCAAGGTGGGGCAGGCAGTAGGCGTGGTGCAACTGGCTGTATTTCAGGCCGGACTCGAGATGCACACCTACGGCCCCATGCAGGTCAAGCAGGCGCTGGTGGGAACCGGGCGGGCAGACAAAGAGCAGGTCATTTATATGGTCAAGGCTACCCTGGGA
>JACMOA010000050.1 GCA_014378225.1 Deinococcales bacterium
AAATCTAAACTTAAAGGTGAAAGCTCACAATCAATTCAAGAATAGCGGTTCGAGATGAACTTAAGGTCAGGTTTTGAGCAAAAGCAAATTTGAAGTGGAACCCGAGAGAGTGCAGGGTGAATTTTCAGGCGTACCCCAGGCGTGCCATAGGGCCGTGTACGCCCTGCTCGAGTGCGCTATACTAAAAAAGTTACCGTCTGGAGCTTCTTTGCTCGAGCGAATAATTGAAAGGAGAACGCCTATGCAAGAATTACTGGAAAAACTGGCCGCACTCCGGGAGTATCTTTGACATTCCCGCCAAAACACGCAGACTGCGGGAACTCGAGTTCGAGCTGAGCAATCCTGACCTGTGGAACGAGCCGGAACGCGCCCGCAAGGTCAATGGGGAAGCTACCGGATTACGTAAATTGACCGATACTTATAATCGGCTCTCGAGCGACGCACAGGGGCTTTCAGAGATGCTCGAGATGGCTTCCGAAGAGGAAAAGCTCGAGTTATCCAGTGAGCAAACTCGGCTCGAGAAGGATGTCGACTTCCTCTACCGCGAAACCCTGTTTACCATGAAGCACGCCGAGGCCGCCGCCATCGTAGTGGTCAAGAGCGGGGCAGGTGGCACCGAGTCGCAGGACTGGGCCAATATGCTGTTCAGAACATACATTCGCTGGGCCGAGCGCAGCGGCTTTAAGGTGGATATTCTGGACATTCAGGAAGGTCAGCAAGCCGGCATCTCGAGCGCAGAGTTTGTAATTCGGGGGGAACGCGCTTACGGGATGATGTTGCCAGAAAACGGGGTTCACCGTCTGGTGCGGACCTCGCCGTTCGACAGCAACAACCGCCGTCAAACCAGCTTTGCCAGTCTCGAGGTGGTCCCGGAAGTGCCCGAAGAGGAGATTGACATTCAGATTCTGGACTCCGAGGTGCGGGTGGACGTGTACCGCTCTCAGGGCGCAGGCGGACAGGGCGTGAACACCACCGACAGCGCAGTGCGGGTGACTCACTTGCCCACGGGTGTGATGGTAGCCATTCAGGTCACTAGAAGCCAAATCAAGAACCGCGAAATGGCTTTCCAGATTCTCAAACAGCGCCTTTTTGACCGTGAACGCAAAAAGCGCGAAGACGCGGAAATGAAGGCCAGGGGCCAGCAGCAAAAAATTGAGTGGGGAAGTCAGATTCGCTCTTACGTGCTGGACAAGCAGTACATCAAGGACCACCGCAGCGGCCTGATGAGTCACGACCCAGACGCGGTTCTGGACGGTGATTTGGACGATTTGATGTGGGCTGGACTCGAGTGGATGGCGGGTAAGCGGGTCTCTGAAGAGTTAGCAGTAGAAGATTAAAGTTGAATTTCCTGGGAAGGGCGCAAAAGTTTGCGCCCTTTTTTGATAGGCGCTCGAGCCACTTCAAAACCCTGTACCCTATCCTCATGCTCGAGCCACTCCTCGATAGAGTTAAACCCGTTGACTTAGACGCTCAAAACCGCGCCCTAGAGCGCCAAAAAAACCTTACCAAACCCACCAGAGCGCTGGGAGACCTCGAGGCTCTGTCTATCCGGCTGGCCGGGGTGTTCGGCACCGAGAGACCCAATCCACAAAGTGCGGCGGTCATCGTGTGCGCCGGGGACCACGCGGTGGCGCTCGAGGGTGTAAGCGCTTATCCACAAGCGGTCACGATGGGCATGGTCCACAACTTTCTGAGTGGGGGCGCGGCGGTCAATGCGCTGGCTAGAAGTGTGGGCGCTCGAGTGACGGTCCTCAACGCAGGCGTGATGGGGACGCTCGAAGACGCAGCAAACCTAATCAACCGTCCGGTGCGAGCTGGAGCCAGAAACATCAAGCTCGAGGCGGCGATGACTCGAGCAGAGTGTGAAGAGGCCATCGAACTGGGTGCAGAGGTCGCAAGGGCCGAGATTGCTCTGGGTGCAGACTTTTTGATTGCCGGAGAAATGGGCATCGGGAACACCACTCCAGCGGCGGCCATCACAGCGCGACTGCTGAATCTCGAGGCTCGGGGGGTGACCGGACGTGGAACCGGGCTGGATGATACGGCGCTCGAGCACAAAATTAGTGTGATTGAAACCGTGCTTTCCCGCTCGAGCACCGTGGACCCCTTAGAAGTGTTGTGCGAGTTTGGCGGTCTGGAAATCGCCGCAATGGTGGGGGTTATGCTCGAGGGGGCCGCGTCTAAAAAAGCTGTACTGCTGGACGGTTTCATTGCAGGGGCGGCGGCGCTGGTGGCAGACAGATTAAGTCCCCACTTCCGCCCTTATCTGTTTGCCAGCCATCTCTCTGCGGAAGGTGGACATGAAAAGCAGCTCGAGCATCTGGCCCTCGAGCCACTGCTGCGCCTGAACATGCGCCTGGGTGAAGGCAGCGGCGCAGTGTTGTGCATTCCCTTGTTACGGGGTGCAGCGGCTACTTTACGCGAAATGGCGACTTTTACAGAAGCTTCGGTGGCTAATCGGGGGGAGTAGGGCGTGGGGAGATGGGGAGTGGGAGAAATATACTTACCGACTTACCTCCTTACCCTCGAGACCAACCCTCTCACCCTCTCGCTCTTTCTCGAGCAGAAAATTAAGCTAAAATAAAGAAGTGAAGCCAACCCTCTCAGAACAAAAAGGGAAAGCTCATGTCGGCTGAATCTTTGCTCGAGCTAACTAAACTGGCCCTCAGCGCCCCGAGTTTCGAGGAAGCGGTGCGGCCCACCCTGGTCTATCTGGTGGGCGGCGTCCCGGCTATGGGTGCGGTATTGCTCGAGCAGGTGGTAAGCGCAGGGTCTGAATCTCCACTAGAGAGCGCATTTGAAACGGGGGGGACGCTGACCCTGGCCCGCCCTCCCGGCACTTCCTGGCTTTTTCCAACGCTTATCGAGCCTCCCGAGGCCGCGCTCGAGCAGGTCCACCTACATGGGTACACCTTTGTTCCTCGAGTCATCTTTGGACCTGCCCCCAGTACACAGCTTTCTCAGGCGATGTTGGGCGCACTTTATAGCCCTCGAGCGCCGTTGGTGGCGCTGTCCCAGAATGGTCAGGCGTTTTCACTGGCGCTCGAGCGAGATGGGGGTACAGTTCCCTCCAGCCTGTTGGGTCTGTACACCTTTCAACCCTACGGCCTGACCCTCGAAGCCGAGGAACGTTTTCTCACCGTAGCCGAGGGCGTGGCACCGCTGCTTTCACGCCTGTTGCTCGAGCGCCGCCTGCACGCACAGTGCGAGGAACTGTACCGCCTGCTGGGAACCTCGCTCGAGCAACGTGGAGCAGACCCTGCTGGACACACCGAGCGGGTGGCCGCACTCAGCGCCTGCCTGGGTAAAGCGCTGGGGATGGATTCCAAGACCCTGGAAGCGCTGCGCTGGGGCGCGTATCTGCACGATGTGGGTAAGCTAGGGCTTCCTGACAGTTTGTTGCTGAAACAGGGCAAGCTCAACCTGTTTGAATGGCAGATGAT
>JACMOA010000051.1 GCA_014378225.1 Deinococcales bacterium
GTCTACAACGGCTTCTGGTTTGCCCCTGAGCGCGAAGCCTTACAGGTGTACTTTGACCATGTAGCCTCGAGCGTGACTGGAACGGCTCGTGTCAAGCTGTACAAGGGTAGCGCCACCGTGGTGGGACGCAAAGCCCCCAAGAGCCTGTACGACAAAGAACTGGTGACGTTTGAACGTGACAGCGTGTACAACCAGGCGGATGCAGGTGCGTTCATCAAACTGAGTGCCCTGCGTCTGCGTGTTCGCTCGAGGGTGGAAGCGAAAGAGAATGCGCTCGAGCCGCAAAAGGCCGAGTGATGAACCCACTCGAGCTGCTTCCTATCGCCGTGGTGTTCTTTGTCGTGCTGGTGGTGCCAGGACCGGATTTCCTTATCGTCACCCGCGCTGCCTTGAGCGGGCGGCAAAATGGATTGTTTGCGGGTTTGGGTGTCGCCACTGCCATACTGGTATGGGCCGCCTCAACAAAGCTGGGCCTAACCCTGCTGTTCGAGCGCTTTGCCTGGTTATATGGTTCGCTCAAACTGCTGGGTGCGGCGTACTTGATTTATTTGGGGGTGCAAACGTGGCGTGCCGCGAGCCAGAGCCGTGCAGCGACAGCGCTCGAGCGCGAGGTTCTGCAAATCAGTCCACTAGCTGCATGGAAACAAGGGTTTTTGACCAACATCTCTAACCCCAAAGCAGTCGTGTTCTTCGGCAGTATCTTCACCGCACTCGTTCCAAGCCATCTGCCTGCCTGGGGAATCTCCATCGCTGTACTGGTTCCCCCACTGCTGGCCGTGTTGTGGTTCACGCTGGTGGCGCTTCTGTTCTCGACGGGCGTGATTCAACGCATTTTCCTGCGGGTGCGTAAAACGCTGGACCGCGTGGCTGGAGCGGTGATGATGCTCTTCGGCGTGCGTCTTTTGGCCGAGCGCTAACCCAGGTCTATGCTCGAGACCCTATCCGAAACCCACCCCTACACCCTGCGCCCCGCGAACTTGGAGGACGCAGACCTCATTGCATCTCTGATTCGGCGGGCCTGGGCCGGAACGGTGGCCCCGGAATCTCAGGGACACCGGATGGGCGGCGCTAAAGTGCTTTCCCGGCTCGAGTACGGAGGCGGTGCTTTTATCCTCGAGCACCTGGGAGACCCTGTGGGCTGCGTGCAGTTTGTACCGCTCGAGGACGATGTTTACATCTGGGAAATCATGGGCGCGGCGGTTCTAAAGGAACACCGGGGAAACCATTTGATAGACCGGATGCTCGAGATGGTGGAAGTAGCGGCCCGCCGCGCTCGAGTGAGTGAATTGCGCCTCGCGGTGCGTCAGGACAACACCACTCATAAATTGGTTTCTCTTTACGAACGCAATGGTTTTGTAGTGGACAAATCGCTTGAGTACAGCCAGAGAAACCCGCTGACCGTTCCGCCCGTGGTCCTCAGAAAAGTGTTGAACTGAATAACTTACCTCGAGCACAACCTTTCCCGATGTCTGAAATCTGACGTCTCCAAACCCAAAAACCGAGAACCCAAAATGACCCAAACACCTAAAAAACTCTGGGGCGGACGTTTCGCCGAAGCCACCGATGGGCTGGTTGAACTCTTCAACGCCTCGGTGGGTTTTGACCAACGCCTGTTCGAGCAAGACATTCGCGGCAGCCTCGCCCATGCTGCCATGTTGGGTAAAACCGGAATTCTTCAGCCGCTCGAGGTAAAGCAGATTCAGGACGGCCTGAACGCCATTCTCGAGGATATTAGAGCCGGAAATTTCGAGTGGAAACTCTCGCTCGAGGATGTTCACATGAACATCGAGTCCGCCCTGCGTGACCGAATTGGCCCGGTAGCTGGCAAGCTGCATACCGCCCGCTCGAGAAATGACCAGGTGGCGGTAGACTTCAGATTATTTGTCAAAGACGCCGCACTCGAGCTGGCAAGCCTGTGCCGGGGTTTGCGTGCGGTGATGGTGAGCGAGGCGGAGAAATATCTAGGCGGGGGGCAGGGGGCAGGGGTAGAAACGACGCTCGAGCTTAGAGTAGATGCTGAAGCAGTCCCCCCCGCTCCTCTTATTCTCCCTGGTTACACCCACCTACAAGTGGCCCAGCCCATCCTGCTCTCGCACTGGTTTCTGGCGTATGCCGAGATGCTCGAGCGCGACGAATCTCGCTTTTTAGACGCGGCGAAGCGCATGGACGAATCTCCACTTGGCTCGAGCGCACTTGCCGGAACGCCCTGGCCCATTGACCGTGACATGACCGCTCGAGAACTGGGTTTTGCCCGTCCAACCCGTAATTCTCTGGATGGAGTCGGCTCGAGGGATTTCGCGCTCGAGTTCCTGGCGGCTTGTTCCATCAACATGGCCCACCTCTCGAGACTGTCCGAAGAAATGGTGCTCTACTCGAGCTTCGAGTTCGGCTTTGTAACCCTGCCGGATAGTCATACCACTGGCTCGAGCATCATGCCGCAAAAGAAAAACCCGGATGTTTCGGAGTTGGCAAGAGGGAAAGCCGGAAGGGTTTTTGGCGATTTGATGGCGCTGCTGACCGTGGTCAAAGGAACGCCGCTGGCCTACAACAAGGATTTGCAGGAAGATAAAGAACCCGTGTTCGATGCCTTCGATACCGTGTCCATCGTGCTCCGCCTGTACGCCGAGATGTTGCCCAAAGCGGTCTGGCACGCGGAAACGTGTGAAAAAGCTGCTGCTCGAGGGTTTTCCACTGCCACCGACCTGGCCGACCATCTGGCGCTAGGGGGACTCCCTTTTCGAGAAGCGCATGAAGTGGTGGGTAAACTGGTGGGATATTGCGTGCAGTACGGGAAGCAACTCTGGGAACTCTCGAGCGAAGAACTCAAAGCTGCTCACCCTTCTTTAAACTCGAGTGTGGCAGAAAAGCTCAGTGTGCAGAATTCGGTGCGCTCGAGGATGTCATTCGGTGGAACCGCACCGGAACGGGTGCGTGAAGCGCTAGGGGCCGCCAAAAGCCGACTGTGATTTGATAAATATGGAGAAAGTATCGTGAACACTGTGTTGCAAGCCGTGCAAATTCAACGGCTCGAGGAAAGTTCGCTCGAGCGAATTATCACACTGCTCGAGCAGTGTGATATGTACACCAGCAGCGTCACCTTTGAGTCCTCGAGCTACTGGATTGCCCAACTGGACGGCCTGGACGTGGGTTGCGTGGGCCTCGAGCAAGGCTTTCAGGCTTCACTGTTGCGGAGTGTGGCGGTGTTGCCCCGGTTTCGCTCGAGCGGTGTAGCACGCACTCTAACTTTGTTCGCGCTCGAGCAGGCCAGAAGCGGGGGAGACCAGGCCGATTATCTGTTTACCTCGGACATGGGACCATTCTGGACCCGATTTGGCTTTATCGAAGTTCCGCTCGAGACTCTAGTTCAGGCCCTTCCCGATGTTCCACAAGTTCAGAGCGCCTTGAATCAACGATGGCTCGAGGAATCTCGAGCGTGGCTCAAATCACTCGAGCCGCAGGAGGTATGACTATGTTGCTCGCCCTCGAGTCCATCATCCTTCCAGACCTTTCGCCAGATAGTGCGCTCACTGTTCGCAAGGCCAGTTTGCGCGACGTGGACGCGATTCATGAACTCATCGGTTACTGGGCCGCCAAAGGTCAGATGCTGGTTCGCAGCAAAGCCCTACTGGGGGAAAGCATCCGCGATTTCTGGGTGGTTCACGCCATAATGCCAGACGGTCTCGAGGGCATTGCAGGGGTGTGTGGCCTGCACATGCTCGCAAGCGACTTGGCCGAGGTACGCGGTCTGGCTATCCACCCAAACTTTCAGGGCAAGGGTCTGGGTAAAAAACTCGTCCTGGCCTGTGAATCCGAGGCTCGAGCGATTGGTCTTCCCGCGCTGTTTGCTTGGACCTACCAACAAAAATTCTTTGAGGCGTGCGGCTTTCATAGAGTAGATAAAACCAATCTGCATCCCAAAGTCTGGAGTGAGTGTCAGCGCTGTCCTTTTTACGAAAATTGCCAGGAAATAGGAATGCGTAAGGAACTCGAGTGAGGAGGGGTAAAATGAACGTATGAGTAGACTCGAGCAGATTTTGAAGATGGACCGCAGCAAGGTGAGAATCATCAATCTGGACGATTGGCGCGAGGAAGATGACATTCGAGAAAATCTGGAGTTCTGGCTTTCCTGCACGCCAGAAGAGCGGCTGGTGGGACTCGAGGATTTGAGGGCGGTCAACTATGGAGAGCAACTTACCCGTACCCGTACTGAGTCAAGATTTTCAGGACTTTATCCGTTTGCTTTCCGAAAAATCCGTTGAGTATCTACTGATTGGAGGGTACGCGGTTAACCTGCACGGAAATATTCGGACCACCAAAGATATTGATTTCTGGTTCAATCCCAAACCTCAGAATTGCGAACGGCTCGAGCAGGTGCTGTTTGAGTTTTCAGGAATTTCAGTGCCAGAAGGCAGTTTATCCCAGCCCAACAGTATGTTGCAGCTCGGCCTTCCGCCTAACCGAATTAACTTGCTCAACGAACCTGACCCAGATTTACCGTTTTCACCTTGTTATGAACGCCGCCTGGACGTGCTGCTCGAGGGTTTGACCGTCCCAGTGGTTTCAAAAGCGGATTTAATTTTGCTCAAACGTCACGCGGGTCGCCCTCGAGACCTGCTTGACATTCAACAGCTCGGGGAAATCTAACTCAGGCAATATATTGACCTTTTCCCTCGAGTGGACTAGGAAAGCCCTGAATTTTTAAAGTTCCGCTCGAGTACACTTTTCAAAACCTTTATGTTTAGGCTACGTGAGTCTTGAACCAGAGTAGGACATGGAGAACACCGCATGATACGTAAAGAACGCGCATTGTTGGCACTCGAGGATGGCACGGTTTACCGGGGTTACGCGGCAGGTTTTGGCGGTGAAACCGTGGGTGAAGTGGTGTTCAACACCAGCATGACCGGCTACCAGGAAATCCTCACAGACCCCAGCTACCACGGCCAAATCGTGTGCATGACCTATCCCCACATCGGCAATTACGGGGTAGCCATCTACGATATGGAGTCCAGCCGCCCTTACGCCAGGGGGTTTATCGTGCGGGAACTCTCCCAGAGTTACTCCAACTACCGGGCCAACGAAAGCTTTCAGCGCTTTATGCAGACCCACAAAATTGTCAGCATCTCGGGAATTGACACCAGGGCATTGGTGCGCCGTCTGCGCGAGGGCGGTGTGGTCAAGGGCTTGATTGCCCACCGTAGCCACACCCACCCGAGTGACCCTTACGGTGAATTCACGCTCGAGGAAGAACAGGCGCTGGTGGCCAGGGCCAACGTTCACCCCGACATAGACGGGCGGGACATGACCCCGGAAGTGACCTGTGAACTGCCTTACGCCTTTCCCTCCTTGCGCCAGGGAATGGGCAAGCGGGTGGTGATGCTGGATTTCGGCCTCAAGCACAGCATCGTGAAAAGGCTGGCCGAGGTGGGCATCGAACCTATCGTGGTTCCGGCCCACACCAGTCCCGCTGACATCATGGCGCTCAAGCCGCACGGACTATTCTTGTCTAACGGCCCCGGAGACCCCGAACCCGTAAAAGCGGCTCAGGAAACCGCCTGGAAACTGCTGGGCATGATGCCTACCTTTGGCATCTGTCTGGGCCATCAAATTCTGGGTCTGGCGGTGGGTGGAAAAACCTTCAAAATGAAGTTTGGACACCGGGGCGGCAATCAACCGGTCAAAAACCTGCTGACCGACAAAATCGAAATCACCAGCCAAAATCACGGCTACGCGGTAGACCTCTCGAGCATTCCGGCAGGTCAGTTTCAGGCCACCCACGTCAATTTGAACGACGGTACGCTCGAGGGGATGGCCCATGTGCGCTATCCGGTGTTCAGCGTGCAGTACCATCCCGAATCCAGCCCCGGCCCGCACGATTCGAGGTACCTGTTTGACCGATTCATCGAAGAAATCATCGCCTTCGAGGGCGCAAACGGCGCTCCGGTAGGGAAAAGCTCGAGTGGAAGACTAGGAGTTTAAAGCGGGACAGGGCAATCGCGGGAGCTTGCCCTGTTTTTCTGTATTTTGATTTTGCGGTTTCTTGATACGGTCTCGAA
>JACMOA010000052.1 GCA_014378225.1 Deinococcales bacterium
CTACCAGTTCGATGGCGAGGGCGGCAAGCAGGAAAAGGACGGTGGATAAGGCCGTAGGATGGAGTATGGAACGTTTGGGACGTTTAGGACTATGCACGAGAAGTCTCCTTGCTCTAACGGGCTAAAACCAGGTGCGGCTTTGCGCTCGAGGGGGAGATAATCCGGTGCAGGTTGTCCAGACCTTCGCAGTGGGTTTGGAGAAAGGTTAGGGGGGAGAAAGCGACATAACCTAGTGTAGAGCAGTAAATACGGGCGTGACAAGCAGAAAGAGGCAAACGCTCGAGTGCAAACGTCAAACGCTAAAAACAATAGAAACGTTTGACGTTTGCATTCAAGCGTTACATTCCCTTTGCAACCTCAATAAGCTGGTCCAGGCACTGATTCCAGCCTTTCTCAAATCCCATTTCCTCGTGTTTGTCGCGGGTGGCTTCATCGGCGTGCATCGCTACCACTCGGTACTGTGTTCCAGTTCCGTATGGCTCGAGGGTAATCACTGCCGTAAAAAAGGGGGCGCTCGAGGGTCGGTATCCTGGTGTTAGCGCGTCGGTAAAGACAAGGCGCTCCTTCTCCACAACCTCGAGATAACACCCGACACCGGGAAAATCCTGGCCTTCTGGTGAGCGCATCGTGGTCCGCATCTGCCCACCAGGACGCAAATCTATTTCGCAATCCACTGTAGACCACGGTGCTGGGGCAAACCACTTTTTCAGCAATTCCGGTTGGGTCCAGGCGGCCCAAACCCGCTCTGGAGAAACCTCGAGCGTGCGTTCAATCACCAGGTCTAGTCTAGGGTTGAGTTTGGGGTTGACGGCTTCCAGGGTTGAATTTATCATCTTCGTTCTCCTTTGTTTTTCTCAAGGGCTAGACGGACAAGACTTCAAGGGCCGGGTTCTTTCTCTTTATTCTCCCCTTCGATCAAAAGAAAGACATCCAACTGGTTCAGACGTCGCTCCCAGACCGCTCGTTGTGCAGAGAGCCAACCTTCGGCCCGCTGTAGTGCCTGTGGTTCAAGCGCGTAGGTACGCACTCGCCCCACCTTGCTCGAGCGCACCAGTCCGCTGTTCTGCAGAACCTTGAGGTGTTGCACAAAAGACGGTAGTGCCATCTTGAAGGGGAGTGCCAGCTCACTCACCGAGGCCGGACCCAGGCTCAAACGCTCGAGAACCGCCCTGCGGGTAGGGTCTGCGAGTGCCTGAAAAAGAGAATCCGTGTCTGGCAATTGCTTAGGCACTTACCTAAGTATAAACCCGAGCGTATTTCTTGTCAAGCACAATCAAATAGTTAGAGTTTAATTGTGAGCATAATCTAGCGTCCACCCGCAATTCTTAAAATCGCGCCTGTAGTGTAGGCCGACTGCTCCGAAAGCAAGAACAACGCGGCAGCAGCAATTTCCTCACTCGTTCCAGCGCGTTTCATGGGAACGGTGGGAACCACCTGCTCGAGCCGTTCGGGTGGACTCATGTCGGTGGCAATAAACCCGGCTGCAATGGCATTGACCCGGATGCCCTCGAGCGCCACTTCTTTGGCTAGCCCAATGGTTATGGCGTCCACCGCCGCTTTGCTGGCCGCGTACCAGATGTAATCGCCTGGACTGCCCAGTGTGGCTGCCGCGCTCGAAAGGTTAACCATCGCCCCTCCATTTCCGCCGTGCAGGGTGGACATCCGAAGTACAGCGGCTCGAGCGCAAAGCAGGGTTCCCAGGGTGTTAATCTCGAGGGTGCGGCGCATCTCAGACGCACTAGCCCCATCTAATCGGCCGCGTTTTCCGGTGATTCCAGCACTGTTGACCAGATGAGTGATTCTTCCCAGGCTCGAGTCCAGAGCAGCAAACAGAGTTTCCACTTCGGTTTCACTCGAGATGTCAGCCTTTAATGCAACAGCGCGGACACCGTGCTCGAGAATTTGTTGCAAGGTTTCCTCGGCGGCGTGGGGGTTACTCGAGTAATTGACGGCTACATCAAACCCATTTTTTGCCGCGAGCAGGGCAATGCTTTTACCAATGCCTCGACTTCCACCCGTGACCAACAGGATTTTATTCATGGCTCGAGTATAGCCATTGATTCTCACCACGTTTGGGTTTTTCCAAGTCATCCTGTCCAAAATCCGTTCGAGTCCAGTTTGAGACGTGTTCAGATTGAATTCTGTTGCAGCACCTCGAGCGCTCGAGCCTGGTGAATTCGAGAAAAACTTTGTGCAGCTCTATTTGTCCGCACTTTTGATGGCTATAAAAGCCTTTTGTCCCCCAGGCTCGAGCAGACAGAGCAGCAAATTCAACCTCGAGTCCACGGGTCACAAGTTTTAACTCTGCACTCGAGTCAAAGCTCAAACCCTTTCCCCACCCTTCGTTTTGAATACACTCTTGAGCGTATTCTTCTGCTACCCTAACGCCGCCCGTGGTTTAGGCCAGGTAGACTGTTTAGAATGTTAAGTGTGTCCCGGAGGGCGAAATAGACCTCACGGGTGGGAGTAGATATGAAAAAAATCATCGTGTTATCACTGTTAGCCGCTCTTTCTGGGGCAGAAGCCCAGACCACCACCCTCGAGTTCTGGCACACCTTCGGAGACGCCAAGCGCAGCACCTGGATTCAGGACCGCGCCGACGAATACAACAAAGCCAATTCGGGCTTTAAAGTGGTTCCCACCTTTAAAGGCGACTCCAACCAGACTTTGCAATCCACCATTCTGGCAGCACGGCAGGGCAAGCCTGCTGCACTGGTACAGGTGGAAGGCGTGAGCAGTCAACTGGCGCTGGACAGTGGAGTATTTCAGCCCGTGAGCGCCATCAAGACCGTAGATTTTAGCGATTTTATCGGACCTGTGGTCAGTTACTACACCATTGAAGGCAAGGTCAACAGCATCCCGTTTAACAGCAGCAGCCCGGTGCTGTATTTCAATAAAGACCTGATGCTCAAAGCCGGACTGGACCCCAAAAAGCCCCCCACGACTTTCAACGGTATCCTCAAGGCTTGCGCCCAATTCGAGGCTGCAAAACTGGGGATGAAGTGTGTCGCTCTGACGCCGTTCAGTTGGCTTTTCGAGCAGTGGATGAGCGAGCAGGGCGCTCAACTGGTCAACAACGACAATGGGCGGGCAGGCCGCGCCACGGTCAGCAACATCAACAGCGCAGCGGGGCGCAAGGTGTTGCAGTTCTACAAAGACCTGGACGACAGAGGCTACCTCACCAACACCGGAAAGCTGGCCGATACCGTAGGCACCAACGCCATTTTCAGCGGTCAGAAAGCACTCATGACCATCAACAGCACGGCGGGCCTGGGCAACCTGTTAGACGCAGCCAAGCAGAGTGGATTTCAGCTCGGTGTGGGTGTGCTGCCCATTCCAGACGGCACCAAACGCAACGGCGTAGTCATCGGCGGAGCTAGCGTCTGGGTGGCTAAGGGCATTGATAAAGTTCAGGCCGAAGCTGCGCTCGAGTTTGCGCTGTTCATGACCAACACCGCCAATATGGCGAGCTGGCATAAACTGACCGGTTATTACCCGGTGCGAAAAAGTAGTGTCACCTTGCTGCGAAAGCAGGGCTGGTTCTCGAGCAACCCGCTTCAGATTGTGGCCTTTAACCAGCTTCTGAACACCAAACCCAACTTGGCCAACGCGGGAGCGCTCAGTGGAGCAACCATTGAAACCCGCAACTTTATCGAGCAGGGCATTCAAAAGGTGCTGGGTGGGCAGAGTGTGGCTAGTGTAGCGGCCACTGCTCAGGAGCAAGCAAACGCAGCCATTGCGGAGTACAACAAGAACTTTAAGTGAGTTGGACGTAACTCGAGGGTCTGTGTGTCCCACCCTCGAGCTACCCAGGGAACTTAGCTTTGGAAGCGTCTTTTTAGAGCATAGTCTCGAGCGGAAGTAGGTCTCGAGCAGAAGTAGGTCTCGAGCGGTGTACCCAAGAAAAGAATTGTCCTACTTTACTTTGGGCAAAATCTGCCATTTACCCTGACCCACAACCCGTAGCCTACAGGTTGCCTGGAGGTACGCTTTGAGTTTGGTCAACCCAAGAAAAAAATTGAGTCCATCCTCGTCCCACAGGAACGCCCCGGATAAAGTGAGCGCTCGAGCGCATGCAGTTTTTCGAGGAAATGGGTTGCCGTGGCTGTTGCTGGCTCCCAGCTTGATTATCCTCGCGGTATTCTCATTTTTTCCAGCTCTCCAAACACTGCGCCTGAGCCTATTTCGAGCCAACCTCGTGGTGGGTAACGAACAGTTTGTGGGGCTGGCTAATTTTGTAGACCTGCTCTCGAGTCCGAAGTACCGACAGGTGATGGTTCAGACGCTAATTTTTGTGACGCTGGTGGTGGTTCTAGGTCTTTTTCTAGCTCTGGGGCTGGCTTTTCTGGCGAGCAAACCCATTGCTGGAGCCAAGTTTTACCGCCTGATGCTGATTTATCCCTATGCACTCTCTCCCGCCATTGCAGGCACCTTATGGCTGTTCTTGTTTAACCCCGAGGTGGGCGCGGTGAACTCGGTTTTGGGAGCAACGTTCGGCATCAAACCGCGCTGGCTCGACGACCCCCTTCTGGCTTTTGGGTTAGTAGTGGCAGCAACAATCTGGAAGGGATTAGGTTACAACATCGTGTTCTATCTGGCGGCGCTCCAAAACGTTCCTGCCGAAGTGACCGAGGCGGCTGAGATAGACGGGGCTACGCCGTGGCAAAATTTCTGGCGGGTGGTTTTTCCGCTGATTTCTCCTATGACCTTTTTTTTGCTGTTCACCAATATTGTGTCCGCGCTGTTCGACAGCTTTGGATTGGTGGACATTCTGACCAGAGGCGGTCCAGTTTACGGACAGACAGGCATCACCACTTTTTTGCTGTATCAGCTTTACGAGGACGGATTTCGCAACTTCAAAACCGGAGCCGCCGCGTCGCAGGCGGTTGCCATGTTGTTGCTGGTAGGGTGCATCGTCTTCTTGCAGTTCAGATACGGCAACCGGAGGGTTCACTATGGCGCTTGAACGGCTACACCGAGCAAACCGCGCACGTACAGGTCAACGTCGCCAAAGTGATTTCCTCACCCACGCCATCCTGAGTATCGCCGTGCTGCTCATAGCCGCGCCACTCTTGTTCGCGTTGCTCAAAGCCACCCAGTCGGGCGCACAGGTGACGGGTCCGAGCCTGTTGCCGGGTCCCTACCTGCTCGAGAATATGCGGGCGGCCTGGGTGGGAGCTGGGCTGGGCCAGTATATGTTCAATAGCGCTGTGGTTGCGGTGTGTATTACCGTGGGCAAAACCGTACTTTCACTGCTGGCCGCTCTGGCCTTCGTCTATTTTCGCTTTCCACTCAGTGGGGTGGCCTTTGCCACCGTGCTGTTTACGCTGATGTTACCCACCGAGCTGCTGATAGTGGCACTTTTTGATGTGGTCTCGAGCGGCCTGAAGTGGGCCGACAGCTACGCTGCCATCATCGTGCCGTTTCTGGCGTCGGCCACCGGGGTCTTGCTATTCCGTCAACACTTTATGAATATTCCGGCCAGTTTATCCGACGCGGCGCGTATAGACGGTGCGGGGCCGCTCACCTTTCTGAGCCGGATACTGGTTCCAATGAGCTGGAATACCATTGGAGCGCTGGCGGTGATTCAGTTTGTGTCGGCGTGGGACCAGTATCTGTGGCCGCTGGTGATTATGCAGTCCGAAAACAAACAGGTGATTCAGGTGGGGCTGGGCAAATTGATTGATGTGGAGGGCCAGAGCAACTGGGGCGCAGTGATGGCGGGGGCGATTCTGACCATCATCCCACCGATTATGGTGTTCACGCTGTTGCAGGAGCAGTTTTCAAAAGGCTTCGCGCTGGGGCAAGACAAGTAGAACGCACTTAACTCTGCACAAAAAGTCCAATCTGTACGTTGCTGGGCAGACCTCGAGAAGTAGATTCGCTCGAGGTCTAATACCAAG
>JACMOA010000053.1 GCA_014378225.1 Deinococcales bacterium
AGGTTTTGTCCCTTCTTTCAGGTGCCTGGAGACCTTTTTGAAAAGGCTGACCTGTCAACAGAGGTCGGATTCATAAAATTTTTTCGCAGTTTGGACCAGCGTCAATACTGTGTGGAGCAGGATATTTTGTAACCCTCAACTGCCCTCTAGCCTACCCTCCAGTTTAGTTTCACCCATCTCTTTATACTCGAGCTATGACTGACCGCTTCGACTACAAATTTGGCCGCGAGGGACTCACCTTTGACGACGTGCTCTTGCTCCCACGTTACTCTGAAATTTTACCCAGTGAGGTTATCCTCGAGACCCGCCTGACCAAAAAACTGCGTCTCAATATTCCACTGATAAGTGCGGCGATGGACACCGTAACCGAAACCCAGATGGCGGTGGCGATGGCCAGGGAAGGTGGAATTGGGACCATTCACAAGAATATGTCAGTCACCGCGCAGGCCGAAATGGTTCGTAAGGTCAAGCGCAGTGAGTCTGGTATGATTACCGACCCCATCACCCTTCCGCTCGAGGCCACCGTACAGGACGCCGAGAACCTGATGAGCGAGTACCGCATTTCCGGTGTGCCGATTGTGGCAGCGGATGGCAAGCTGCTGGGCATCATCACCAACCGCGACATGCGCTTTGTGACCGATTACCGTAGCGGTGTGTCCGAGGTGATGACCTCGAGCAACCTGGTGACGGTTCCGGTGGGGTTCACCCTCGAGCAGGCGGAAGCCAAATTTCGTGAATCCAAGATTGAAAAACTGCTGGTGGTAGACGAAAACTTCATCTTGCGCGGGCTGATGACCATCAAAGACATTCTTAAAAAAGTGAAGTACCCCAGGGCCGCAAAAGACGCTCAGGGCCGACTGCTGGTGGCAGCGGCGGTGGGCGTGAGCGCAGATTTGCTCGAGCGGGCAGGCGCACTGTTGGCCGCAGGCGCGGACGCGCTGGTGCTAGACAGCGCTCACGGACACTCGAGGGGAATTCTGGACGCGCTCGAGAAGTTGAAATCCACTTTTGATATTGAGGTGATTGCCGGAAATATTGCCACGGCGGATGGCGCTCGAGCACTGTGTGAGGCCGGTGCAGACGCAGTTAAGGCCGGGATAGGTCCTGGGTCAATCTGTACCACAAGGGTCGTTACTGGAGTGGGCGTTCCCCAGATTACCGCCGTGCTCGAGGCCGCACAAATAGCCGACTAATACGGCGTTCCGGTTATTGCAGACGGCGGCATCAAACAAACCGGAGACCTGCCCAAAGCCATTGCCGCCGGGGCTAGCGTGGTGATGATGGGCAGTATGTTAGCCGGAACTGACGAGGCCCCCGGTGAAACTATCCTGCGCGATGGGCGGCGTTTCAAAAGCTACCGGGGCATGGGTTCTTTGGGCGCAATGGACCAGGGTTCGAGCGACCGTTATTTCCAGACTGGAACCCGCAAGTTTGTACCAGAAGGCATTGAGGGGATTGTGCCACACAAGGGCGCGGTGGGTGAAGTGCTCTATCAGATGGTAGGTGGACTACGCTCGAGCATGGGCTACTGCGGAACCCCCGACCTCGAGAGTCTGCGGCGGGACGCTCAGTTTGTGAAAATCACGATGGCGGGCTTGATTGAATCACATCCACACGACGTGACCATCACCAAAGAAGCGCCGAACTATAGCAAGTAGAGGAGATGCCCAAATCAAAAAAACATTGATACGAGAGCTTGTTCGCTCTGCTCGGCCTTAACCTTAAAGAGATGAAATTTTTTCAAGGCGACCTGGTACGGTCCTGTGGACAGGGGAAGGTAGCTATCGTTCAGCCAAGCATGGTCGTTGCTAAAATGCTGCTGCCCTGGGTTGCACAAGTTTAATGTTGCCTGCATACCGTGCTATCCTTTTGTCATTCAAGCGCTCGAGAGAGCGCTTTTTCTATTCCCAAAAACGTTCACAACCCAAAAAGGTGCATCGGCAAGCTCTCGAGTAGTTCATTCTTGAAGGGCGTCACCCGCTCCACATTGGCGCTCGAGGGGTTTGTAGGGGCGTAAATCTGTGGTGTGTCGCCCTGCAAATCAGGAAATCCGCTGAACGGCACTCCTGTCACCTGCGAGAGCGCCTGAAAGGCTCCACCGCGCACCCAGCGGTACTCATTTTTGGAAAAGTTTTGAGCGTTTAGAGCGTCTACTTGGGCTTTTTTAGCTTCCACCAGTACCTTGAACATGTCTCCCATACCCTCGAGCGCCTGGGAAAAATTCTGAGCGTTGACCTCGCCCAGTGACTGGTATTTACCCTCGAGCTGCTTGAGTCTCTCGCCCACCTGGGTTTTGATACTCTGCTCCACACTCAGCAGGCGCTCGAGCTGGTCTGGGCTAATTTCCCCGTTACTAGGCGGGGTGTAGGCCGCAGTATTACGAATCTGCTTGTCCAATTCCTCGAGCTGAGACAGGTTGGTTAAGTTGCCTAACACCCCCTGCACAGGCCGAATCACAAACCACCAGACCAGTCCGCCGATGACGAGTGCAAGGACCAGCAGAGCCACCAGACAGCCCACCACCCAGCGCACCACGGTATTGCTCGAGCCGTTGGGAGGTGGCGGCGGATTGCGGGGCGAGTTGTCGGGAACGAGTTGGGTCATGGGGAAACCTCCGGGTCTGGCTCGAGGGGATTTATGATTCGGGGTAGTTTACCAAGACTCGAGCGTAAAAGAAGAGTAGTCAGGTTGGTGTCCCGTTGTCATGGGGCTGGAAATCCCAGGTTCTGGGACGGTGGTGGAGTTCGCTCGAGCGCGGGTTTTCAACCTAAAAGAATGAGCGAGACGATATTTCTGGCGTCCCGTTTTAACCCCTCGAGCCGCTACTTGGTACAGCCCAAGTCAATTTGGAAGCTGGGGTCGGCAATTTTGGTGTCTTTGGGCGCGTTCCGTTGCCAGGTGCTGATTTTGACGGGGATAAACAGCTTTTTAGGCATACCCATATGGTTTTCTTCGGTGCCAGTGGGATGACCGAAGGTTCAGCGGGTGATAAACCCTCCAGCGCGGGGAAGAGCCTTGAAGATTCCCCCGTTATCGGTCTGATAGCCGCCCGCAAAAAGGTCGAGTTGGGTTCCCTGGTCATCCTCGAGCAATATACCGTTCCCAGAACCGTCAAACCCGGCCTGTGAGGGGCTTAGGGCATCCTGAGTGCCGTTGCGTAACTTTACAGTCAAAACCTGTTGAGGTTTGCCGGACTTATACGGAATCCGAAAAATCTTGTATG
>JACMOA010000054.1 GCA_014378225.1 Deinococcales bacterium
GATAACCTGGTGCGGTCCCTCAGCTCGGTGCTGGAGTGGACCGACCCGCCGCAGCTCGAGCGACGCCTGAAGTCTTTAGCAAGGGGGGTGAGTGGGACAGCGGTGCAGCACTTGCGCCAGGTGGTGCTGGCGGGCGAAAAGCTCCCTATACTCAGTCCGCACGATTTGCGCCACACCTACGCAACCATAGCGCTCATAAAGGGGGTGCCTGCTGAGGTGGTTTCAAAGGTGTTGGGCCACGCTCGGGTGAGTACCACGCTCGACATCTACCGCCATGTGCTCGACACCGAGCGGCGCAGGGCGGCCATAGACCTCTTTGAGGACCTCGTATCTGCGGCCCCGGTCATCCCAAAATTGCGCGCGCCCCTCAACCTGAACTGAAGCCTACCCCGCACGCGCCCCGCACGAAGGCCCTTTTATACAAGAATGTATAAAAGGGCCTTCGTGGTTTTACCGTCCTACATTTGCTTTTTCTGGTGCACCCAGCAGGACTCGAACCTGCGACATGTCGCTTAGAAGGCGACTGCTCTATCCATCTGAGCTATGGGTGCATTCCGGTAATATGTGGCACTCAAGTTCTAACCCAGGCAACAGTGCAGTAGTTTAACAGGGACCGGACTCAAGTTCAAGCAGCCGCTCGAGCTTAGTGCCGCTCTGCCCAAGACCCATCACGTCATGAGGACGTTTGTTGGACCTCGAGCAAATCTCAATTCAGCTCGAGGTCGTCCCGAACTTCTAACTCTTCACTCTCGAGCAGCGCAGTTAACACCGGACTATCCGCCGGGTCCTGTCCGTAAGCCAGCGCCAGATAAAATGCGGTCCACGCGCCTAGAAACCACAGGTACATCTGACCCGCATAGCCCTCGAGTCCGTCTGGGAAAGGAACCTCGAGCGCTTCATCCACTCGAGTTCCCAGAATTTCCCGTGCCAGAATCATTTCCGCGTCCATAGGGCCTAGCAACACTGCCACCCGCTCGTCTCCGGTTTCATGGCGGGCCTCGAAGCCCCCGGAAAGCAGCAGCAAGGGCGAATGGGTCAGGGCGAAACTCATGCTTTTGCCTATTCGGGCCAGCAACTCCTGCCAGCCCCAGGTCAGAGCCAAATAATCTCGAGAGGCCAGCAGCAGCGGTGTGCGGGTCCATAACGTCCAGGCCAGCTTTTTGGCCGGGTTATCTTCGGTGGGAATTTCGATGCGACAACGCTGGGCCAGGTCCTGCAAAGCCGCGTCTGCATTCACAGCGTCCGCGCCGTGTCCAGTGGCGTGCGCCAGATACTGGGCGTAGGTGTAAGTAGAAAGTGGCCCCCTGGCGACCATAAAACTGAGGTCTCCCAATGTGGCGGCCAAGCCCACTCTTTTCACGTTGACCCCGCGAATTTCAGATAGGTCGGTGAACTCCTGAGCTTCACCAAAATCCAGGCCGCTCGAGAGGACAAATTGGGTTCCGGTTTTGCCCAGCTCTAGCGTGACCCACTCTTCACACAGGGCCAGCGCGAGTGAAGCTTCACCGTAAGCCACGCCGCTGTAAGGCGCGTCCATCTGGGTCTGGGGACCCGTATAAGAGCCGGGTAACTCGAGCAGTTTGGTGTGCAGGTTCTGGGTGTCTTTCTCGAGCAAATCGGTTCGGTCTAACATCCCTGTAGTTTACTCTCGAGGGCGCTCGAGCGGGGGTTTTGGTGGGCGCTCGAGCGGGGGTTATCGCGGTTTTACCGCTCTGCAAAGGTCAAACGCTCAACGTTTCAACCGTCCCAGACGTTGAGCGTTTGACGTTTGTAACCTCGCAAGAGGTCCATCCACTCACCTCTATCCGATTCAATTCCCAATACAGAGTCAGCGTTCCCCGTATACTGTGAAAACTATGTTCGGTGTCCTTCAGAAAGTATTCGATAAAAATCCCAGAGATGTGGCCAAAATCCGTCGTGCCATCGTGGAATCAACCAACAAACTCGAGCCGGAAATGGAAAAGCTCGAGGACCTCTCTAGCGAGTTTATGGCGCTTCGCACCCTGATTCAAAGCGGTCAAAAAACCGTGGACGATGTGATTGTACGGGCCTTTGCGCTCATCCGCGAAGCCGCAAGGCGCACCATTGGTAAGCGCCATTACGACGTGCAGCTCATTGGCGGGGCGTCACTCAACATGGGCCGCATTGCCGAGATGAGAACCGGGGAAGGTAAAACCCTGGTGGCCACCCTCGCTCTGGCGACCAACGCGCTCGAGGGTAAAGGGTGCCACCTGGTCACGGTGAACGACTACCTTTGCAAAGTCGGGGCCGAGGAAATGGGTCTGGTGTACCGCGCTCTGGGTCTCACGGTGGGCCTGATTCAGCATTACTCGCAGCCGCACGAGCGCAAGGCGGCCTACGCCTGCGACATCACTTACGTAACCAACAGTGAGCTGGGCTTTGACTACCTGCGCGACAACATGGCCCAGAGTCCAGAACAACTGGTGTTGCGTGCCGATACGCCGCTGAACTACGCCATCGTGGATGAGGTGGACAGCATCCTGATTGACGAGGCCCGTACGCCCTTAATCATCTCGGGGCAGGCGGAAAAAGCTACCGACCAGTACTACCTGCTGGCCAAAGTGGTCAAACGCCTCAAGCGCGGTGAACCCGCCGTTCCAGGCGCTCGCCTGGAACCCACCGGAGATTACACCGTCGAGGAAAAAAACAAAGGCATTCACCTGACCGAAGGCGGCATCACCCGCATTGAAACCCTGCTGAGCCTGGATAACCTGTACAACGCCGAAAACATGAGCAAAGCCCACATGATTGTGCAGGCGCTGCGGGCCAACGAGCTGTACCACCTGGACAAGGATTACCTCATCAATGACAAGGGTGAAGTGGTCATTGTGGACGAGTTCACCGGGCGGGCCATGCCGGGACGCCGTTACGGTGAAGGGCTGCACCAGGCGATTGAGGCCAAAGAAGGGGTCAAGATTGAGAACGAAAACCAGACCCTGGCCACCATCACCTACCAGAATTTCTTCAAGCTGTACAACAAATTTGGTGGCATGACCGGAACGGCTAAAACCGAGGAAAAAGAGTTTATTGACATTTACGGGGTGGATGTACTGTCCATCCCCACCAACTTACCCACCATCCGCAAAGACTACGACGATATGATTTTTCGCAGTGCGAAAGGCAAATTTGGCGCGGTGGTGGGGGAAATCAAAACCATTCACCAACTGGGAAGGCCCATTCTGGTGGGTACAGTCAGCATCCGCATCAGCGAACTGCTGTCCGAAATGCTCACTGCCGAGGGAATAGAGCATCAGGTGCTCAATGCCAAATTCGAGGAGCAGGAAGCCAAAATCGTGGCCCAGGCCGGAAGGCTGGCTGGCGTCACCATCGCCACCAACATGGCCGGACGCGGAACAGACATCATGCTAGGCGGTAACGCCGAGTTTTATATGGGAGACCAACTCGAGCATATGGGCCTCTCAAGGTACGACGAGGCTGTTGAGAACTTTGTCAAATCTGCCATGCGCGGGGAAAGCAGCGCTCGAGGGTTGGGTCAGGCGGTTGGGGTGCCAGACGCGCTGGTTGAGGAACTGATTCAGGTGCGGGAACAAACCGAAAAAGACCGCGCTCGAGTGAAGGAACTGGGTGGCCTGCACATCATCGGCACCGAGCGCCACGAATCGCGCCGAATTGATAACCAGTTGCGCGGACGCGCTGGACGCCAGGGCGACCCCGGCTCGAGCCGTTTTTACGTGAGCTTCGAGGACGAGCTGATGCGCCTGTTTGCCAATGAGCGCATGGTGGCCATGATGGACAAACTGGGCATGGACGATACCCAACCCATCGAGGCCCGCATGGTCACCGGCGCAATTGAGCGGGCGCAGGCCAGGGTCGAGGACCGCAACTTTAGCACCCGCAAGCAACTGCTCGAGTTCGACAACGTGATGAGCAAGCAGCGTGAGGTGGTTTACGCACAGCGCCGTGAAGTGCTGCTGGGTCAAGACCTCGATGTGGAAGAAAGCGTCGAGGGTATGATTGGCGATTTCGTCGAGAACACTCTCTATGAATTCGCGCCCTTAGAGACCGCCCCGATTGACTGGGACCTCGAAAAGCTCAAAACCGCCTTCAGTGACGTGATTCCTGCGCTCGAGCACTTCGATTACGAAACTCTGAAGGTTGGGAACGGTGACGAAGGGCATAAAAAACTGCTCGAGGCCGCTGCAGACGCGCACGATAGCCGTAAGGAGGAACTGGGCGGCGGCCTATACTCTGGCGTGAGCCGCTACGTGCTGCTGCAACAAGTGGACCAGTACTGGAAAGAGCACCTGCACGGCATGGACGTGCTGCGTCAGGGCATCGGCTTACGCGGCTACGGCCAGCGCGACCCCTTTCAGGAGTACAAATTCGAAGCCACCAACATGTTCAACGAAATGATTGATAAGCTCAAGGCGGAAGTGACCAAGTTCATGTTCCGGCTCGAGGTGAATCAAACCGC
>JACMOA010000055.1 GCA_014378225.1 Deinococcales bacterium
AATCCGTTGATGCCTACTTTCATAAGTTCCTCCAAAAATAATGTGGGTGTGCCGGGTTGGGGTCCGGTTAAGCAACTTCTCCATTCTACCCGTGCGGCCCTCGAGCGCAAGCCTGCTAAGTGTCCATTAGACGTTAATGTCTATAAGCTGAGGTTTTGAGTTGCGGTGAAAGGGAAAATTCAATCTTGTGAAATTTTAATTCTGCTCGAGTTTGTTGGACGCGGTGTTTCCACTATAGGCGGCGAACATCAGAACGCAGGGTAGAACAGTCAGGGTCAGCGTTCTGGACATCAGAATGCTCTTTCCCAGTTCAAGTTTATAGCTCGAGTTCACAGCTCGAGGATGAATGGACTTCCGTGTAAGTTCCAGGCTGTCCCGGTGTCTTGAGACTTGTTTGTCCCAGCTTTTGGAATAAGGTTCGAGGAAGGACAGGGTTTGAAGGTAGCGCTCGAGCACTCAATCTCAGGGCGTGTGCTGCAAATGGTGCATACTCGAACTATGAAAGTTTCGGGTAAGGTTTCGAATGCTAAGGTCTCCCCTTTTGCACGTGGAATGCTTGAGTTTATTCCTCTTTTACCTGCTGCGATTCCCTTTGGCCTGGTAGTGGGGGTCGCCCAGGTCAAGGCAGGTCTGACCGTGCTCGAGTCAGTGGGGATGTCCGCGCTGGGGTATGCGGGTTCGGCCCAACTGGTGGCTTCACAGATGGTACAGGGTGGTGCGCCGCTGCTGTTAATTCTGCTGGCGGTGGCCACGGTCAATTTGCGCTTTGCCATGTACAGCGCGGTTTTGCGCGAACGCTTTCGTGAGTTTTCAAAGGTGGGACGAGCACTCAACGGATTTTTGCTCACCGACCAGACTTTTGCCTTATTTGTAGACAAGCTCGAAGGGATTGACCCTCGAGCGCGGCTGGGTTACACGCTGGGTGCGGGACTATCTATGTATATGGTGTGGCAAATCTGCACCTTGTTGGGGGCGCTGTTGGGTCAAACCCTGCCTCGAGCATGGTCGCTAGATTTTGCAGTGACCCTAACCTTTGTTGCGCTGGGCGTTCCAGCGGTGAAAGACCGCCCTACGCTTGCCGCAGCCTGTGCTGGAGGCTTAGCCGCAGTGTTGACCGCCGGACTGCCCTTCAAGCTAGGATTGATGGTTGGGACTGGGGTGGGACTGGTGGTGGGCATGATCGCTATGCGGGTCTACAAGAATTCAGGCACTCGGGCAAAACACCGATGATAATTTTACTGGTTCTAGGAATCTTTCTGATTACCTTTTTGTTACGCTCGAGCTTTATTTTGTTTCTTCACCAAGGCGAGTTCCCGCCTGCGGTTCGTTTGACACTGGGACTGGTTCCAGCAGCGGTGCTCTCGGCGCTGGTCTGGCCGGATGTTTTTTCAAAGTCGGGAATCTTTTCGCTCGAGTGGGAGAAGGTTTTGGCCGCAGTGGTGGGAGTCGTTATCGCCTGGAGAACTCGAAATGTGCTTTACACAGTTTTTTTTGGAATGTTAACCCTGTGGTGTTTGCGGGTTGTAGGATTGTGAAATCCCACTTCAGTGGATGAGATGTATTTGGTGTTTAAATCGCGTTTATCGTGTATCGTTTTTTAGACTGACATTGGAAACTTTGGGCGCGGGCAAACTTGGAGGAAAGACGTATGACGAACAACCGTTTACGGATATGCGTACTGAGCTTTTTGAGTGGTGTTGTACTGGCGGCTTCGTTTTCCATTGCCCAAACGGTTGCTGGGAGCGGCTTGCTCAAGCAGTGGGCTAGCAACGTGGTCAGCCGCAGTTCTGAGTATGGTGCCGATTCATGGGGAGCCAAGCAAGCCCTGGGAGCGCCCAACACCATGACTTACGGCGATAACGGCACCGCCTGGGCATCTGCCCAGCGAAACGGTGTGGCGCAGTCTATCACCGTTTCCTTCAAGTCTCCGGTTTACGCCACCACGGTGGTGGTCCGCCAAACCTACGGCAACGGCTTTGTGCGAAAAATATTCACCGTAGACACTGCCGGGAAGCTGCGTGAGGTGTGGGCGGGCAAGGACAAAACTCAGCCTAACTACACCGTAAACTTTGTAGTCAATATCCCCAAAACAAGCTACCTGGTCAAAGCTGTCAAAGTGGTGATTGACCCTAATCACAATCAGGATGCTTACGAAGAAATTGATGCTATCGCGCTGCACGGTTACGCGCAGTAAGCTTACACATTATCGGCTCGAGCGCCCAATACACGCACTGTCTCGAGCGCAATCATCCTTTCTTCGTCGGTGGGAATCACCAGGATTTTGGCCCTCGAGCGGATTTTGGAGATTTCTACCATTCCTCGAGTGGCGTTTTTCTCGGCGTCCAGCTCGAGGCCCAGAAACTCGAGGTTTTTCAGTGCTCGAGCGCGTAAATCTGCGTCGTTTTCGCCTGCACCGCCTGTAAAGATTATTGCGTCCAGACCACCCATTGCAGCGGCATACGCGCCGATTTGTTTGGTGATTCGGTAGGCCATGACCTCGAGCGCACGTTCCGCCCACTCGACTCCGGCGTCCGCGCTCGAGTGAACGTCTCTGAGGTCGTTGGACACGCCGCTAAGCCCGAGCAGGCCGCTCTTTTTATTGAGCAACTCTGAGGTTTGCTCGAGTCCGTAAAGTTGGGCCAGCTTCAAAACCACGCTGGGGTCCAGGTCTCCGCTGCGGGTTCCCATCACTAGGCCCTCTAAAGGCGTAAAGCCCATGCTGGTATCCAGGGATGCGCCGTTTTGAACGGCGCAGGCACTGGCTCCGTTGCCCAGGTGCAGGGTGATGAGTTTGAGCTGTTCAATGGGACGCTCGAGGTGTTTTGCCGCTTGCTTACTCACGTACTGATGGCTGGTGCCGTGAAAGCCGTAGCGCCGGATTTGATGTTCGGTGTAGAGCGCGTGTGGCAGGGCGTACAGGTACGATTTTGGGGGAAGGGTGGCGTGAAAGGCAGTATCGAAGACCGCCACCATCGGTAGGTTGGGCAACAGCTCGAGGGCGGCCCGGATGCCCTCGAGATTGGCCGGATTGTGTAGCGGGGCCAGTGGGGACAGGGTTTCCAGGGTTTCGAGCAGTTGAGGGTTGATAGGAACGCTATTTTTGAAGTGCTCGCCACCGTGAACCACTCGGTGTCCCACGGCAGTAATTCGCTCGAGCGGGAGTTTTTGGGCAATGGCTTCAAAGGCTTCACGGTGGTTCAGGGCGCGGATTTGAGAGTGTTCCCCGTTAAAGTTGAGCGGTGCGTCTTTTGTGCCGATGCGTTCAATCAAACCTCTAAAGGGAACGGCGTTTTGCTCGAGGTTTAAAAGTTGAAATTTCAGGCTGCTCGAGCCGGAGTTGAGAACGAGAATCATGGGGTTATGTTACGGGGTTGTTGGTTCGAAGGTAAGGTGAACGATGCCCCAAGCAGGTGTTTGTGAAATTCTATTTATATATTAGGGTTGTGAATTTGTCCTAAATTGGCTTGGATTTACTATTTTACGTCGGATGCTAGGTGGTGAGGGTATAAAAAAGGGAGGATAGGGGAATGTCTAGAA
>JACMOA010000056.1 GCA_014378225.1 Deinococcales bacterium
GCTTTGTCCAAGACGCGGACAGGCCCGGTAGGTGCCGCTTTGTCCAAGACGCGGACAGGCCCGGTAGGTGCCGCTTTGTCCAAGACGCGGACAGGCCCGGTAGGTGCCGCTTTGTCCAAGACAGCGGAACACGTAACGGAATCAATCGGAATCCGTATCACTCATCGCCAAATCACCCAGCAGCTCGAGGTCCGAGGCTTTAACCAGCATCCCTTCCTCGTCCAACCCTGGATAACCCTCACCGCGCTCCCGGTAGATGGCGGCCAAATCCGGGTAAAGCCATTCAAAAATAAGGTGCTCGAGCGCGTTCCCCACAATTTGCGGCTCTGCGTACATCCCCTTCTCGAGTCGCTGGCGCTGCGCCTCAAACAAAATTGTTGCGGCAGCCACCGACACATTCAGGCTTTGCACCATGCCCAGCATCGGAATCAAGATGTTGGCGTCAGCAGCCTCGGCAGCGGCGCTCGAGACACCCCATTTTTCTGCACCCAGCAAAATTACGGTGGGCAGGGTGTAGTCCGGCGTTCTGTAGTCGGTGGAACGCTCGGACAGGTGAGTGGCCAAAACCTGATAGCCCTGACCCTGAAAGCTCGAGATGGTCTCTAGGGCGCTACGGTGGACGTTTAAGGGAACCCACTTTTCCGCGCTGCCACTGGTGGCGTTGAAGGTGGGCAAGCCCCCACGCGGAGCGACTGCGTGCGCCTCGAGCACACCCACTGCGTCACAGCTCCTGAGAATGGCGCTCAGATTGTGCGGCTTGTGGACCTCCTCGAGCAATACCGTGAGGGTGGGTTGGCGCTGGGAGAGGACTTTTTTGATTTTCTCGAGTCGGGTTTTTTTCATGGAGAGGTGGTGAGTTATCAGTTTTCGGTCAAGAAATGTTTTGCTCGAGGGTGGGTTGGTATAGTAAAAATCGGGTCCGCTCGAGACCCACTAATCACTAATCGCTAATTACTCACCCAACACCTCGAGCATGGCCACGCCATACCGGGCCACCCGCTCAGTCCCCATTCCTTTGGCGGAAATCAGCTCCTCGAGCGTATGCGGATTGCGCTTGGCGATTTCGGCCAGGGTCGCGTTGCTGGCGATGATGAAGCGCGAAACACCCAGTTTTTTGGCTTCTTCGTTGCGCCAGTCTCGCAGGCGGTTGTAGCGCCTCAGCTCGAGTTCGTCCAGGCCCTCGGCGGGGTCCTGCTTGGCAGGTTCAAACCCCTGCGGAGACCCCTGGGGTTCCTGCGAAGCTTCTGGAACGGGTTCGGGGCGGGGCGCTTTGGAACCCCGTCCCCTGGCGTCTTCACGCGGTTGGCGCGGTTGAGGTGGAGGCCGCGATTCATTGCGGGTTGCGCCCCGCAGTGGGCGTACATAAGTGTTCTCAAGTTCGGGTGGCTCGAGCGCCTCTGTTGCGGTAGAAAGATTGACGTGTAGCGGCTCGAGGGCGGGTTCAGGGTCGTTCTGGAGCTGGCCCAAACCCCGATTCTCGAGCGACGGAGGATTAATGGGTGCGTAGGCGGGTGCAGGCGCGTAAAACGGCGCGTCGTGCTCGGAGAGGGCATCTTTGCTTGCACGGTTCTGCGTGGTTAGGGGAGTAATAATTCGGCCCAGACCCTCGAGCCGATTCTGGTCAGGTCGGTTTTTCTCGAGCGGCACTGAGTTACCAAACGGAGCAGGGTCCGCGTAAGGGGCGTGACCATAGTTCGCCAGCGCCGCGATAAGGTCGCCCAGCAGGGCTTTGGGTTCCTCAATGCCCACCGAAAGCAGCGCGTGGTCTTCTCTCAATTGATAGGCGGACTCGGTGGCCCCGAGCTGCATTCCGGTAAACAAAGTGAGGTTGTACAGTGCCGCGTGGTCGCGCAGCTCAAGGCGCAGCACCCCACCGCCCACCTTGTGCATACTCTTGATAGCGGGATGGCGCTCTAAACTGACAAACAACAAATCAGCCGTGGCTCGAGCGCGCTCGAGCCGCAGACTGAGTGTGCTCATACCGCTGACTGCCAGCAAACTTTCGATGGTTCCCGGAGGAATACGGCCCACCGAAAGCTCCTCGTAAAGTGACTGAGACCCGGTGGACAGCAAAGCCGGACTCAAGTCTCCGTGTCCACTGAGCGCGGCGCTATGACCGTAGTACACCAAGTCTGCGCCGCTCGAGCCGCGTCCCGGCTCGAGGGTGCTGTCTAACAAGACAAGTGCGCCCTGAGCGCGTGCGCCCTCGAGCAATTTGGGAGTGACTCTCGAGGTCCAAATGAGCCGGACTCCGCGCCAATGATGCTCTGTAAGGTCCAGCTCAAGCGGATTGATGCGTTCCACCGCCAGTCCGACTTTGTTCCAGGTATCCAGCAGGGGCGGAGCTTGTTCGTCTATCAGCACCCGCTCACCGCCCATCAAAAGTTTGGATAGGGTGTGCAGCGCAGCACTTGCGTTAGCGTAAGCCAGCGCATAAGGAAGCCCCTCGAGCGATGCTACTGCCGATTCCAGACTGTCACGCGGACCTGAAAGCGCCCCGACAATGTTGAGTGAATTCACGAGAGTCAGTATACCGCTTTGTCAAGATTGGGTCGGACGCGCTCGAGAGTGTTGGTAATGAGTGGGGAGTAATGAGCCAGAAACGTTGGGGAAAGCCCTCTAAATGAGAAAGCTACAGAACAAGCTAATTTTGAATTGACCTCTTTTGTAAGTTCAAATTTTATGAAGCGCAGAACGTGTAAAACACTGCTCACAGCTCATTGTTCGCGGACAAGCCTGACACGGCATTTCCCTCAGCTCCAGATGAGAGATTTTTTCTGCGTGGAGTTACGGGAAATGCTGTAAAACCAGAAACCCCCACTCGAGCGGGAGTTTCTGTTCTATTGGGTTTGTACTTTATTTGATGTTTTGAGCAGCCCAGTCCAGAATTGCTTTGTTCGAGGCGGTAGCCATCTCCACGTTGACCGCGTGCGCTGCACCAGGAATGACCACGAGTTTACTGCCCACGATATTCTGGGCCATCTTTTGCGAAAATACCATCGGATACAACGTGTCCTCCTGACCCACCACAATCAGGGTGGGAACCCGAATGGTTTTGAGAGTAGGCAGGCTGTCTGGACGGGTTGCCAACGCATTGGTTGCCTGTTTGATGCCCTCGAGCGAGGACGCTTTCATCAGGGTCTCGATGAACTTCTTGGTGTTGGGCATAGACGCGGCAGTTTTACCGGTAATCATGTCCTTGATTAGTTCTGGCACGATGGATTTAACCCCGTAAGCCTGGGCTTGCAGTGACATTCCCTTCCACAGATTTTGCTCGGTAATGGAGGCGGGGTTGGCGAGGGTGGCAATCAGAACCATACCGCTGAAGCGCTCCGGGGCTTTGCGGTACAGGTCCAGGGTGATTTGACCACCCAAGCTCATTCCGCCAATCACAGCCTTCTTGATTCCCAGTTTGTCCATGACCGCCAACGCATCGTTGGCGTAAGTGCCAATGGAACCGGGGTCGGCTTTGTCGGTAGTGCTCTGGCTAAATCCACGCAAGTCTACCGTGACGACCTGATAATTCTTGCTCAGCGCGGCGACGTTATCCCGGAAAAAGTTTCCATTCAGGGGAAAGCCGTGAATCAGGAACATAGCAGGTCCCTGACCCGTGCTCGAGTAGTGAATGCGTGCGCCGTCCACGTCCACAAAGCCTTCCTGAGTGGTCTGGGCTAAAGCGCTCGAGCCAGCCATGAGCGCGGTGACGACGGCGATAATAACAATGCGTTTTGACATAATTTTCCTCGAGAAGATGGGATTTAAATAGGAACGCAAACGGGTTATAAGGCGCACAACTCGAGCCACGTCCTGCCCTGCTTCTGCCCGCCCCGCACAATAGTTGGGGGTGACTTTTCTAGCTTAGGGAAAGGTCTGACTGCGCGGGATGAGCATTGATGGGGCTACCCTCATAGATGTAGATGGGCTAAAAACCGTGTAAAGCTCGAGTAAAGCTCGAGTAAAGCTCGAGTAAAGCTCGAGTAAAGTTGAACTCTAAAAATCCTGGCTCGAGGGTCATTCCTGCGCTTCGGTCTAACTCCACACACCCTCGAGCGTATTTGCATAATTGAGGTCCAAATCAGCCTCGAGCGATACCAAAACCGCCAGCCGTTTGACGGTGCTCGAGAATTCCCGCGCTTCTTCATTTGTGAGCGCACGTTTCAGCACCCTTGCGTCCCGATAACTGAGCCACTTTTTGAGCACCTGATAACCGCCGATGGTGTAGTTCCACACGCTCGAGGGAACATCGGCCCAATACGCCACACTATTCAGGTAAACATCCACCACTTCAGCCAAATCAGCCCCGCGCCGCTCGAGCAGTCCACGCCCCTGCATCACCCCGGTCTTTGTAGGATTACCCCAACTGGCCGTCACTTCCAGGTCTGCGCTCGAGAGCTGTCCACCTCTCTTGCGTGCGAGTTTGCCCATACCTTTCACGCTTTCAGAGAAACTGGGGTTTTCACCGTCTAGCAGGTCAGCAATTCGTGCGCCCAACACCGCAGAGGCCATCAGGCGCTCGAGTAAAGCGTTGGATTCATTTCTGCCAAACCCAATGGGAATGGCTCAAACCGCAAGTACGTGCTCGAGCAATTCGAGTACAAAAACCCCACCTACCCCTTAAGCTGGCTTCAGATGCAGCCTTTTCAACCCTTACCACGCAGTATTTTGATTCTGGGATTTGCCGCTTTTTTTCTGATTGGCCTCGAGCAGTCTCTTTTTGGCCCCGCGTTCTCGGCCCTGAATGGGCGTTTCGCGCTCGAGCCGGGTGCGGTGGGGAGTGTTGTCACCTCACATTTCCTGGGCGTCACGCTGGGAACGCTGGTCAGCGGTGTAATTTTGAGCCGTCTGCGGGTTCGGGGCGTGGCGCTGCTCTCGAGCGTGGCGTGCGGGGTGGGACTGCTGTTGGTCGGGATAGCTCCAAGCTGGATTCTGGCCCTGCTGGGCGCGTTTCTATCTGGTCTGGGCTTTGGCGGCATCAGCGGAGGATTTGGCACGCTTTTCAGCTCGAGGGGAAGGGGTGGAAGTGCGGCGCTCAGCCTGATTAACGCATTTTGGGGCGTAGGGTCCATCGTGGGGCCACTGCTGGCTAACCGTTTGCTCGAGCGGGGACTGAACCTCTATTTCGGCAGTGCCGCCGCCCTTTTTGGCGGATTGGTGGTCA
>JACMOA010000057.1 GCA_014378225.1 Deinococcales bacterium
CCAAAGAGCTGAAGGGTTTTGTGGATTCACTTATCACCACCGCTAAAGGTGGAACGTTGCATCACCGACGTCAGATTATGCAGGACATCCATGACAAGGCTGTTGTGGTCAAGTTGTTTGATGAAATTGCTCCTCGGATGGCCGAGCGTCAGGGTGGCTACACTCGAGTGCTCAAAATCGGCGTGCGACGGGGCGATTCCGCCACCGTTGCTTTGATTGAACTGGTTTAATTTGTCGCCTACTCTCGAGTAAGTTGGAACACTTGTAACCCTCCCCCGATTATGGGAGAGGGTTCTTTTGATTTCTCTTTCGCTCGGGGCAAAATTTGACCCAATTTCTATTTCTCTCACCCCATCCTCGGGTTATGCTGTCCCCATGAAAAACTCGAGCGTGCTTCTCGGCCTGACTTTGTTGCTTGTTGCCTGCACTGGCTTCGACTCGAGCGCCAGCACTGTGGCTAATGGGGCAGCTACTCCTAAAGCTGAACTCGAGAGTATAACCACTCGAGCGCAAAAGCTGAACCGTACGGTGAACTTTGGCAATATGCTCGAGGCTCCTAAAGAAGGCGATTGGGGAATTTCGCTCGAGGAAAGGTTTTTTCAACTGGCTAAAGAGGGTGGGTTTAGTGCTATCCGGCTGCCGATTCGCTGGAATACGCACGCTGCCGCTGCCGCTCCATACACCGTGAACCCTGTGTTTTTCGCTCGAGTGGATTGGGCCGTTAAACAGGCCAATTCTCGAGGGTTGAGCATCATCATCGATTTTCACCATTACGACGAATTGATGGCCCAACCGCAGCAACACCGCGAACGCTTTCTGGCCATTTGGAAACAGGTGGCAGAGCATTATAAAAATGCCTCGAGCAATGTATTTTTTGAGGTGCTGAATGAACCTCATGGGGCGCTCGAGCCGTTTTGGAACGACTACCAGAAGCAGGCCATTGCAGTGATTCGCAAGAGCAACCCGACCAGGGCGCTAATTGTGGGACCTACGGGGTACAACTCTGCTTATAAACTCTCGAGCTTGGAGCTGCCAGACGATAATAACTTGATTGTAACCTTCCACAATTATGACCCTTTTCGCTTCACCCATCAGGGCGCGGAGTGGGTGGACGGGGCGGCCAATTGGCCCAAGCTCGAGTGGACTGGGACCAAATTAGACCTTAAAGCTCGTTTTCAGAACTGGTCCTGGGAAACCAAAAGTTCCTTTGTGCTGACGGGTGGGAAACAGACGGTTTCGCTTGAGTATGCCCGCCCGTGGGCCGGGTTTTATCTGCATGTGGCAGACACACCGCTTACTGAATACGACAAGCTGCGCTTTAAAGCGGCTGGAGCAGGCAAATTAGGTTTCGTTTGCTCAGACCGTCAGGACAACTGGTCGCCTCCATATGTGCTCGAGGTCAAAGCGGGACAGGATTACTCCGTACCGTTGTCGAGCTGTGGAAACCCAAGCAAACTATTGAGTTTAGTGGTCATGAATGCCTCGGACACCGCTCCAGCGCTCAAGATTTCGCTCGAGGACGTTCGGCTTGAGGGGAGCGCCGGAACCCTGACCCTGCTGCAAAGCGAGCGCGACGCTGTAGCGAGTTTGTTGAATGTAGCCCAGAGCTGGGGCAAAGCCAAGGGGCGACCCGTATTCATGGGCGAGTTTGGCGCGTATTCAAAAGCGGATTACGCTTCTCGAGTTCGTTGGACGGCGGCGGTGCGTGAGGAAGCCGCGAAAAAAGGCATAGCCTGGGGATACTGGGAATTTGGGGCGGGGTTTGGGGTGTATGACCGCACCAAGAATGCCTGGAATGCGGATTTGCTCAAGGCTTTGATTCCTTAAGTTGGCTTAGATGGCGCTCGAGGGGGAGAAGTGGCAAATCTTCTTCCCTCGAGTGCTACCCCTCCCTATCCGGTCCCTAATCCGCTATTCTCGAGCTTCAAGGAGACAAAATTATGCCTATCCGCGTTACCGTCTGGAACGAAAACCGTCACGAGCAGAAAAATCCCAAAGTCGCAGAAATTTATCCCGAAGGTATTCACGGGGCCATTGCTTCTGCGCTCGAGGGTCAGGGCTACGCGGTTAAAACCGCCACGCTGGACCAGCCCGAACACGGTTTGGGTGGCGACCTGCTCGAGCAGACTGATGTTTTGGTTTGGTGGGGCCACCTGGCGCACGACGAAGTGAGCGACGAAACCGTGGCTAAGGTTCACGCTCGAGTGCTGGCCGGAATGGGCCTGGTGGTGCTGCACTCGGGTCACTTCTCCAAAATTTTCAAGGCGCTGATGGGAACCACCTGCGACCTGAAATGGCGTGAGGCCGACGACAAAGAGCGCCTGTGGGTCGTGGCTCCAGGTCATCCCATTGTGGAGGGGATTGGCGAGTACATCGAGATTGATGCCGAGGAGATGTACGGCGAACCCTTCGACATTCCCGCCCCCGAAGAGCTGATTTTTGTGAGTTGGTTTACGGGTGGCGAAATTTTCCGTTCCGGTGCAACTTACACCAGAGGGCGCGGCAAGATTTTCTACTTCCGTCCCGGTCACGAAACCTACCCGACCTATCACAATTCAGAAGTGCAGAAGGTTATCGGCAACGGCGTGCGTTGGGCCGCACCCCTCTCGAGCGCGGACGCTCGAGTGTTTGGAAATGCTCAGCCTCTAGAAAAGTGATGAGCGATGAGTAATGTCTTGAACAAAGCGGTACTGTCTTGGCAAGAACGGCACCTTCCGGGCCTCGCCGCCTATTGGGCCTGTCCGCGAGTGATGAGCTGAAGGCCCGTTAGGTGGGGACGACTCAGAGGTTGTTCCTGCTTTTCTTTAGTTTCGAGTGATAAACGACAAACATCAGATTCGCAGTTTCTCCCGACTGTTGTTTGA
>JACMOA010000058.1 GCA_014378225.1 Deinococcales bacterium
CTGGCCGCTCAGGCGGGTCTCGAGATGTTGAAACAGGGGGGAAACGCAATAGACGCGGCCCTTTGCACTGCCATAGCGTTGACTGTGCTCGAGCTAACCTCAAACGGAATTGGAGGCGACGCTTTTTGCCTGATTTGGGACGGCAAAACGCTGCATGGACTAAACGGTTCGGGGTCCGCGTCCGCTGGAATATCGCCCGAGACCTTGAAAGAGCAGGGACTCGAGGCAATACCCACACACGGCTGGCTTCCAGTTACGGTTCCAGGCGCACCGCGAAGCTGGGCCGATTTACACGCCAGGTTTGGCCGTTTGCCGTTTGAGAAACTGTTTGAACCCGCCCTTCACTATGCTCGAAACGGTTTTCCCCTTTCACCCAGGGTAGCCCGCCTGTGGCAGCGCTCGAGCCAGCTATTCTCGAGCGCTCCATTCGGCGGTCCCGAGTTTGCTGGGTGGCGCAACACTTTTATGCCTATAAGCTTCCAACCTCGAGCGGGAACTATCTGGGCGTCTGAGGACCACGCTCGCACCCTCGAGCGCATAGCACACTCCAAAGCCGAAGATTTTTACAGCGGAGAACTAGCCACAAAAATAGACCGTTTTGCTCGAGAGACGGGTGGGATTTTGTGCCACTCCGACCTCGAGCAGCACCGTTCAGAGTGGGTTCAGCCGATTTCTACGACATACAGAGGGCATCAGGTGTGGGAGATTCCCCCGAGTGGTCAGGGCATTGTGGCGCTCGAGGCATTGGGAATACTCGAGGGGTTGGCCCTGCCCTCAGACCGAAATTCTGTGCAGGCCGTTCACTTTCCGCTCGAGGCCGTCAAGCTAGCCTTTGCGGACGCGGAGCGCTTTATTGGAGATTCCCGTTTTGGTAGGATGCCGGATTTGCTCGAGCCGGACTACTTGCAGGAGCGCCGCGCCCTGATAAGCGAGGCTGCCAGATTTCCCGAGGCGGGCCGCCCCAAGCCAGGAGGAACGGTGTATCTGTGCGCCGCAGACTCGAGCGGAATGATGGTGAGCTTTATTCAGAGCAACTACATGGGCTTTGGCAGCGGCGTGGTGGTTCCGGGAACAGGCATTGCGCTACAAAACCGGGGGCATAATTTCTCGCTCGAGTCTGGGCATCCCAACCTTCTCGAGGGGGGAAAGCGCCCGTACCACACCATTATTCCGGGGTTTCTGACAAAGGACGGGGCCGCAGTGGGACCGTTTGGGGTGATGGGCGGATTTATGCAGCCGCAGGGCCATGTACAGGTTATGGTGGACACCCTCGAGTATGGGTTGGGTCCACAGGCTGCGCTGAACGCTCCGCGCTGGCGCTGGACTGATGGGCTGAACGTAGAACTCGAGCGGGGAATGCCCCCTGAAATAGCGCTCGAGCTGCAAAAGCGGGGTCATCAGGTTGTTTCGGAAGCGGACAGCGGAGGGTTTGGCTGCGGTCAAATCATCTGGCGGGACCGGGATGGCACGCTGATTGGGGGTTCGGACCCTCGAGCAGATGGGTGTGTGGCAGCGTTTTGAGACGTACAGTAAATTTAGGCTGAAGGAGGCTATTATCGGAGAATGCCGCGCCCCAAAGCCAGCCCCAAAGTTCTCGAGGATGTCCAGAAACAAACGCTCGAGCCAGCACGGGAAACGGCTCGAGCCGCCACTCAGGCTGGAACTGCCCTACCGGGGAAGAAAAAAAGTGTAAAAGCTCGAGCGCCAAAGAAAGAAACCGATAAGGTTAAAAAGGCTCGAGCGCTCGAGATTTTGAGTCGCCTGGAAAGGCTTTACCCGGACGCGCAGACCGAACTCGAGCATGAAAATCCTTTTGAACTACTTGTCGCCACGGTTCTATCTGCCCAGGCAACTGATGTGAGTGTAAATCTGGCCACGCCCGCACTGTTTACCGCCTATCCAGACGCGCACGCGCTTGGCGAAGCAGACCTCGAGAATGTGGAAAACTTGATTCGCAAAATTGGATTTCACCGCACCAAAGCCAAAAACCTGATTCGGCTTTCACAGCTTTTAGTGGAGCGTCACAGCGGCGTGGTTCCAGATGATTTCGAGGCCATCCTTGCACTGCCAGGAGCGGGCCGCAAAACGGCGAATGTGGTACTGTCCAACGCCTTTGGGCGGCCTGCCATTGCGGTGGATACCCATGTGGGGCGGCTCTCGAGGCGGATGGGATTGAGCGAAAACACCGACCCGGACAAGGTAGAGGTTGATATTGAAGCGCTGTTTCCGGTAGATAAGTGGGTATTCACCCACAACGCCCTGATTTTTCACGGACGGCGGGTGTGCGCGGCCCGCAAACCACTGTGCCTCGAGTGTACTTTGCGTGAAGTGTGTCCACAGGTTGGGGTGCTCGAGTGAAGGAATGCTCTGCACTCCACAAACGTCAAAACTGACCCAGAGTTTGACGTTTGCGTTGGGTGTTTGCAGTCCTTACGCCGACTCGAGCGGTTTGGTGGTCTCCTTGAGCGCTTCCCACATTCCGTCTTCAAAGAGTTTGGCTTTACTGCCAAAGTCGCGCTCTACGGCCCACTGCACGTAGTAATAGGCAAACCCATAAGCCAGCAAGCTCAACACGATGCTGGGCAGCCGCATAATGGCATTGACCCCCGCCACCTGAGCATTGAAGTCTTTAGTTCCAAACTGGGCCACCACATTTTGCAGGTTTACAAAAAAGTTGATGGTGCCGTTCAAAATGGCCTCGAGCATGATAATTAGGGTTCCCCAGAACAGGGCTTTGGCCACGGTAGGCGCACTTAGTAAGCGGTCCAGAGCGCGTTCTTTTTTAGGGCTGTCCGGCAACATCGCCACCCGCAGCACGAAACCGAAAAAGGGACGGCCCCCCAGTAGAGAAATACCCATCACCAAAGTTACAAAAATGGAGGCATAAGAATCCTTGAGCGCAAATTGCCAGCCGTCAATTTGCAGGAAGGCCAACACCCCGCCCGTGAGAGCCGACCCCGCCGCCAGGGCAGTCACGGGGTTGAACTTACGGGTCCTCCAGGTGTCAATCAGGATGTAAGCGGCTGGAATCAGACCCGCCAGCACAAAAGCGGTGCGGGTTCCCAGCGCGTCGGAAAAATTGAATTCCGTAAAAGGAAGCTTGGAGGCCAGCAGCGTCACCGGAACGGCCAGGGTGAACAGCAAATCCCAGACAATCTTAGGAATACGCGGCGCGGCGCTCGAGGGTTGAGGAATCGGTACGGTCACAAAAGTAGGTTACAAGGAAAAAGAGGGGCGATGAGCAATGAGCGATGAGTTGTGAGCAGTGAGCAGTGCTCGAGAGTGAAATCTAAATAAACTGGGGTTAAACTCGAAAACACAGCATCGAACACGACCCTCGAGAACACTAACCCTTCAAATCTCCCTGCCAAACCAGAACATCGCGCCCTCTGGGAACAAAACCCAATTCCGCATAAAGACCCTCCCCATAGTGTGGCTCGAGGTCGGGTTGAGTCAGCAGGTACAGCGCAATCACGTCTCCACGCCTGCGGCACTCTTTGACCACCCGCTCGAGCAGCAACTTGGTGGCAGTTTCCATCTGAGCCACCACATGCAGTTCCTCGAGGGTGGCCCGCCAGCCCAGACGCGCCGGACGCGCCTGATAGGTGACGTGAACAAAACCCAACACCTGCTCCCCTACAAGGGCCAAATACACGCTCGAGTCGTCGTCACTGAGCGTCTGAACCCACAGCTCGAGCAGGAGTTCCGGGCTTTTACGGGCCGGCGCTCCCTCCCACTCGAGGCATAAACGCGCCAAAACCTCAGCGTCACGCGCTCGAGCGGGTCTGGTGGTGAGGTCATGAGGCATAGGTTTGGGTGTTAAAGAACGGGTTTTTGGGGGATATGTTCTCGGTTTTTGTTTTGGACAGAGCGGCACTGTCTTGAGCAGGACGGCACCTAACGGGCCTGCTCGCGTCTTGGCGAAAACGTCACCTAGCGGGCCTGCTCGCGTCTTGAGCAGAACGTCACTTACCGGGCGTCTTGGTCTAAGCGGCACCTATCGGGCCAGACCGCCTGCTCGTCTATCGGGCGTCTTGGCGAAAACGGCACCTACCGGGCCTCGCCACCTGTCCGCCTGTCTTCGGTTCTTGGTCAAACATAGCAAAACTAATTAATCACCGATAACTCATAACCGATAACTGATTACACAACCATCCGAATCAGCAAACGCCCACACGACGGACATTTGGCCGCCGGAGCTTTTCCGCTCGAGGCTTTTTGTTGGATGGCCACCGGCACCTGGGCGTTACAGCCGGAACAACGGCCTTTTTCGATGGGAACCAATGCGTTGGGACGGACCCGCCGAATCATTTCATATTCGGTGACAGAGCGCTTGTCCGATTTAGCCAGTTCTGCCATTCGGATATCGCGTTTAACTTTCTGGGCCACAAAGGATTCTTCCAGTGCCACCACTCGAGCGTCATTGGCGTTTTCCAGACTCTCGAGCTGTGGACTCATGCTTCGGTGCTGACCGTGCAACTCGCCTTTGCGGGCCTCGAGCGCGACTCTACGTTCGTATAGTGGCTCGAGCGTTTCCTCGAGTTCATTCAAGCGTTCGCTGAGCTGCTGAATGCGGTTCTCGTATTGGGACTGGGCTTTGGAGTCAAAGGCGTTTTTGTCTTGCTCTTCTCGGGCGTGGTCAATCTGGGCCTTGAGGCCGTCGCGCTCGAGTTCGTCACGGGAGATGTCACGCCGCAAGCGGTCCAGGTCTTCAAGGCCCCCAGAAATGTGGTCATTGAGCGTGTTCATCTGCGCCCGCAGGTCTAGCAGCTCAGCGGGAAGTTGAGCCTCGCTGGTCTTGAGGACGTCCAGCTCGAGGTCGAGCTGCCGTACCTCGTACAATTGGGCCAGGAATCCAGCGGAATCAATCATAGGTTTACTGTACAACGTCAAAGTGGATAAGGCGTCGGGGTATGTGTAAACTCAGGGGCAAGCCTCGTGTTCCCTCGAGCGAAAAAAGGGCTACTAGACAGGGAAAATCTCGTTTTGCACTCAAAAGAAGTGCGCTCAGAGTGTTTGTTCTTCCACCCGTTTCTGCCCAAACTTTCCCCGCTCGAGCGCCCAGAACAGTGTCCCGACTGAAGCCACATAAAACAGTAGGGTCAGAGTAAACAGTAGGTCAAAGGCGCTCGAGAAAGGCAAGCGAGAGCGTATCCAGCCCGAAAGCAGATTGCTGAGCGCAAACGCTCCGCTCCAGGCCATCGGACTCAGTGCGGCAAAGATGCCCCGGTCTGCCTCTGAAAGCTGGCGCATGGTATAGGCCGAATACACTGGAGATGCGGCGTTCGCCAGTGCGCCGCGAATAAACAGACTCGAGCTGACCAACAACAAACTGGGGCTGAATCCTAAAATCGCCAAAAAAGGCAAAGAAGCACCCTGCACCAGCAGTACGGTACGAACCTCCCCAAACTTTTGCACCAGTTTAGGTTGAATCAGCGCGGCGGCAGCGGTGGTGAGACTGGTCCAGGCAAACAGTGCGCCCAGACTGCTGTAAGACACTCCAAATTTACCCTCAATAAACAAATTGATATAGGGAATGGTCAGACCCGCGCCCAAACCCAAGAGTAAGGTAGGCAATATAAAAACCAAAACTTTTCCAGGCTGCTCGAGCCGGGAATGACGGGTCAGGGGTTTTTCTCCTCGAGCGGAGACCATAAAAAGCGTAGGAATCAAGCTGAGAAGCTGAAACACCGCGCCACACAGTAGCGCTACCCGCACAGCCGCCACACTTTGCACCGGAACCCCCACCGCGTCCGCATAAAGTTGAGGAATCAGGCCGCCGAGCAGATTGCCCAGAAACCCTGCACCGGTAACGAGGGCCAGTTGCAGGGAGAACAGCGACACTCGAGTGTTATCGTTGGAGTGCCGGGTCATGAACGGCGCACTGGCTACCCCAATCAGGGCCGCACCCGCACCCTCGAGCAGCACAGATAGTGCAATGCTGAGTGTGGAGGTGCTGAGCGCAATCCCGAGCAGACCCAGAAAAGTCAGTAGTCCCCCCAGTTGCAAGGTGCGGGTTAAACCGATTCTCGAGGACAGCACGGCTCCAGGAAGAGCAGTAACAATAAAGGCCAATGAAGGCAGTGCGTTGATAAGGCCCTGCAAATGGGGCGGAACCTCGAGCGCCACCAGATAAAAGTTGAGATAGAGATACAGTTGGGCCGCGCCCATGCCAAAAGTAAAGCTGGTGAGTAGAAAAAGCAGAGCAGACCGAGAGAATTTCCAGTGCATGGGGAAAGCCACAATAATGCCTGGGCAGTCGTTTGGCTATGAGCAGAAGATTTAGCAAAAGCGTGTCAAACTCGAGAGAGGAAAGACTTGTGTAAAACTATTGGATTCGCCCTCATTTCACCAATCCCCACGCTGTGGTGACACTCGGAACGCTGATTGCACTCGAGTTTTTCTTCACAGGTTTCATTAGGGTGTGTTGACATTCAACCTAGCCAAATCATCATCAACTGCCGTTTAGAGGTTCGGGAAGCGTGCAGCGCGCAGGCCAAAAAATGAAGTAACTCGAGCCGCGTCAAAAACACGACAAAAAACTCCTGTTCCATTCGGACC
>JACMOA010000059.1 GCA_014378225.1 Deinococcales bacterium
AATGTGAAACAGCTTTCCAGCGTCGATAGCCTGGGCCACTGCGTGCGGGAGGCTCAGGCCCGCCATGGTGTCGTGCGCCACTTCGGGGTTCACACCAAACTGCTCAGACTTCTCGAGGGTAGCGATAAAGCCCAGCATGGCTCCCACCGTGGGCAGGTAGATGTCGCCACGCGGCTCGTTGGGTTTCGGCTCGAGGGCAAATTTAAAGCCGTAACCCTGGTCTTCGCTGTACTCGGCCAGAAAGTTTAGCGCGTCGCGGAAATAGCGCAGCCCATCCAGGGTTTTTCCCCCAGCGTCCACTTCGCTGCCTTCGCGTCCACCCCAGAACACGTAGGTTTTTGCGCCCAACTCAAAGCCCAGGTCCATGCTCCCCATAGTTTTTTGCAGGGCAAAAGCCCGTACTCGAGCGTCTGCCGAGGTAAAAGCGCCGTCCTTGAAAGTTGGGTCCGAGAACAGGTTGGTGGTGGCCATGGGGACCTTGAGGCCGTAGTTCTCGAGGGCCGCTTTAAAATCGTGCACCAGGGTATCACGCTCGTGGGCGCTAGCGTCAATCGGAATTAGGTCGTTGTCGTGCATATTGACGCCGTACACGCCCAGCTTGGCAAGCTTTTCTACGATGTAGGGAGCGCTCATGGGCGCTCGAGTAGCGTTTCCAAACGGGTCGCGTCCGGTATTTCCCACAGTCCAAAGGCCAAAAGTAAAGTGGTGCTCGGGTTTTCCTTCGTACATGTTGCCCCCTCGGGTACCTTCTCTCGAATAGCTGTTCGAGTCCCAAATTTCAAGCTGGCTCGAGAACACTAACTTTGTAAACTTTTCTTACTTGCTCGATTGTAGAATGTCTCTACTGGGGTGTCAAGTTGTCAAGTCAGGCTGTCCATCTTAGAGCGTCAGGGCTGTCGCCGGATTTTTTGCCACGCGCATACTCACCCGCTGAGGGTATACTAAGGGTTGCTGCCCTCGAGCAGGTCTTGAGTTTGAATGACGCTCGAGCGGTTTTGAAGATGGAGGAGTGAACAGTTATGGCTGACAAAATTAAGATGACCCCCAAAGGGTACGACAAGCTGGTAAACGACCTCGAGCACCGCAAAACGGTCAAGCGCTCCGAAATTTCGGATTACATGGGAACTGCCATTGCAGACGGCGACCTACGTGAAAGTGCTGCCTACGACGAAGCCCGTTTGATGCAGTCTGAAAATGAAGCCCAGATTGCCGACCTCGAATACCAGCTTGGTCTGGCCGAAATCGTGGAACTAGGCATCGGCACAGCGGTGGCGGGTCTGGGCGCAAAGGTGGAACTCGAGGATGGAAACGGTAGAAAGCACGCCTTCGAGATTGTGGGAACCTATGAAGTAGACGTGTACAAGGGCGAACATAAAAAGGTTTCAGACCAGTCTCCTATTGGACTGGCGCTCAAAGACCATAAAATTGGGGATGTGGTCAAGGTGACGTCTCCCAAGGGTAACCTGCTCGAGTACACCATCATGAGCGTCAAGTACGACTGAAGTTCTGAGTAATTCAGGCGCTCGAGGGGACAGAACTAAACCCTGTCCCCTTTTGGTTGTCCCTCGAGTTTTCAACCTTCAAAATGGCCCTGAAAAAAGGCTTTACGGATAAATTCGCGTTCTGGAACTCGTTTTTCCTCAAACGCCTTTTGCAACACCGTATCGTCGTACTCTGGCGCTCGAGGCTCGAGGGTGTAAGAGCCGTTTTCATGCAGCTCGAGCAGGATATAGCGGGCGTGTGGGGTGGGAGAACAGCCCAGAGCGCCGGGGTTCATGTATAGGGCGCGGCCCTTTACGGTGGATTCCGGGTGATGGTGTCCGTAAAACATTAAATCCACCGGGAAATCTGCGAAGAGTTCGTCTAAATCCTGCGCTCGAGGGTCCTCAATAAACTTGTGATACAGCGGGTATCCAGCGCGGTCTGGCAGGGCTTTGAGACCATAGTGGGCGAACCCCAGGTCCAAACCATGCACCGTTTCGCGCATTTTATAAGGCCAAGTCTTTATCCAAGGCTTAAAGGATTCTCCCAACTGCTCGTGTACCCAGTCTGAGTGCTGAATTTCGTTAGGATGAAGCCATAAATCATCTGTATGTGGATAGCCAAACGCATACCAGGCGTCGTGATTGCCCATAATAGGCACCAGTCTGTTTTCCAACGCGTGCAGGCGCTCGAGGGTTTCACGCGGCCATGGACCAATGCCGATGGCGTCTCCACCGTGAATAATACGGGTCACGCCCTGCGCGTTCATATCCTGTAAGGCGGCCTCGAGCGCGACTAGATTGGCGTGAACATCGGTCATGAAGGCGAGTTTCATGGAGTAGGGTAAGTTTAGCACGCTCTTGAGCTGCGCTCGAGGGTTGGAGGGTTGTGTTATCAGTTGTCAGTTTTCGGTTATCAGTTGAGAAGATGTTGGGTGTTAGTGTTTTAAACCGAAAACTGAAGACCAAAAACTAATACCCAACACTACCTCGAGCAAAGGAGAACCACCATGACCCAGTTTCAATTTGGAGAAATTACCCTCGAGCGCCATAGCGTTGGACCACTTGGGGAAAATACCTATTTTTTGTTTGACTCCAGCAAAACTGGATTCATCTTTGACCCTGGCGACGAGGCTGTGAGGCTGCTCTCGAGAATACGCGAACTCGAGTTTAAACCAAAAGCTATTTTGCTGACCCACGCGCACTTTGACCATGTTGGGGCGGTGGAACCCCTGCGGCTCGAGCTGGGAATTCCGGTGTTTTTGCACCCACTGGACCTCGAGATTTACCGTGCAGGACACTCGAGCGCAGCCCGGTATAATCTTTCTTTTACCCAACCCAAAGACCCAGACACCTTTCTCGAGCCGTGACAAATTTTAGAAGCTGGGTCTATCCAGCTCGAGGTCCGTTTTGTTCCAGGCCACGCGCCAGGACATGTGGTGTTTGTAGGCAAAGCCACTCCCAACCAACACTTTTTGATTGCAGGCGACACCCTTTTTCGGGAATCCATCGGGCGCACCGACCTTCCCGGCGGCAACCTCGAGCAACTCTTAAGCGGCATCCGCGCTCAAATTTTTATCCTACCAGACGACACTAAAATCTTTTCTGGTCACGGCCCAGAAACTACGGTAGGCTTTGAGAAGAAACACAATCCCTTTCTAAACAGATAACCTCTAGCCAAACTTACTCTCCCCCTCTCAAACACCACCTGACCTCTAACTGACACTCGAGCTGACACAATGAAAAGTATATGACCCAAGTCGTCGTCATCGAAGATGAAGCCACCGTGCGCGAGGTGGTCAAATTTCATCTGGCCAGGGCCGGGTTTGAGGTTCAGGCTTTCCCGGATGTGACCAGTGGTTGGGACGCGCTCGAGGGAACCGACCTACTGGTTCTGGACTGGATGCTGCCCGGAGAATCTGGAATTTCTGCACTGCGCCGTATTCGCTCGGTGTCTACCCTGGTCAAGCTACCGGTATTGATGCTGACCGCCAGGGCCGGAGAGGCAGACCGGGTGGACGGCCTCGAGAGCGGGGCAGACGACTACCTCACCAAGCCGTTTTCTGCGGCAGAACTGGTGGCCAGGGTGCGGGCCATTTTGCGGCGCAGTGGCGTGGAAGAACGCGGTGGAATTCTGCAAAACGGGCCGCTTAGCATTGACCTGGACGCGGCTCAGGTGCTGCTCGAGGAAAAGCGTCTGGACCTGACCCGCCGTGAGTTTGACTTACTGGCCTTCCTGACCCGCAATCTGGGCCGGGTTTACTCGAGGAGTGAACTGCTGGACAAGGTGTGGGGCCAGGATTTTCTGGGCGGTGAGCGCACCGTAGACCAGCACATCACCCAGCTCAGAGCGCACCTGCTCGAGGACCTGACCAGTCCACACTTTATTGAAACCGTGCGCGGCAAGGGCTACCGGATGCGGGCTTTTGGGGAAGGTTGAGTGTGCCGCAAGAAGTCATTTCTCAAACCCTGCCCGAGCAGGGTATGGATTCCATTCCGCAGGCGCTGTTGCTGCACGAAAGGGGGCGGGTGTGTTTTCTCAACCGGGCCGGAGAGGTGCTATGGGGGGTGAGTCGTACTCGAGCACAGGGCCGTAGTTTGCTCGAGGTGGTCCGCAAACATCAGCTCGAGCGCCTAGCCCTCAGCGGGGGCTACCTGGAACTCGAGGTAGGAGAGCGCTTTTTGGTGTGTAACGCCACCGTCTCGAGCGAGGGCGGAACTCTCACCGTGGAAGACCGCAGCGAAAGCAGGCAGCGTGAACAGGAACTGCATGAAGTGATGGCGGTGCTTTCACACGAGTTCCGCACTCCAGTCACAGCGGTTCTGGGGGTGCTCGAGGCGCTCGAGTACGAACTTCCACCGGAATTACAGCGCAGTTTTGTGGGGCAGGGCCTGTCTGAGATGGGCCGTCTGCGCCGTTTGGTGGAAGATATGACCGTGGGCTTTCGCATTTCGGTCAAACGCCCATTCCGGCTGCTCGAGGTGACGCTGAGGGCTGAGAAGTTACTGGCGGTGGAACTCGAGCGCCACGGGGCCACGCTGGTGTTGCCCAACGGTGAAGTAGAAGTGCTGGCCGACCTGGACAAGTTGCTTCAGGTGCTGCTCAACCTGTTCGAGAACGCCATCCGGCACGGCCCAGACGGGGGAACAGTACGGCTCGAGGTGCAGGATTTCAATGCTTATGTGGTCCTGCGCGTGATAGACGAGGGTGGTCCGCTGCCGGATTATTTGGGAATATTCAGGGCCAGAGAGCGCGGAAAGGGAGCCAAAGGCGTGGGAAGTGGGATGGGACTTTACATCATCAAGACCATTGTGGAAGGATGGGGCGGTAGTGTGGGCGCTGCCCATGAGCCGGGGGTGGGCAATGTATTTAGCGTTACCCTGCCGCGCTAAAGGGTTCAGTGTTCGCTCGAGAAGCTGTTTAAAGGGTATAGCGCTTTTATCTTTCAACCTTGTAAGCTCGAGCAAGTTAAATTCCTTGTCAATCTTCCTGAGTTTCTAATTCCCCCTCTCAAAACAGGAGAACCATGCGCGAAGCCCTGGAAACCGAACTGCAAAACGCTCTTAACACCGCGCTCGAGATGTTAGACAAAGTGCGCGACAATTTAATGCTGGCGGGCCGCACCCTGCTCGAGGGCCGGGGTGAACTGCTTGAGGGCGTGCAAAATGCCGACAAAATCATTGACGACCTCGAGCATACTCTGGAAAACGACTGTCTGAGAATCATCGCCCTGCATCAACCGGTGGCGGTGGATTTGCGGCTGGTGGCGGCCCTCTTGAAAAGTGCTACCGACCTCGAGCGGATGGGCGATTACGCGGTGCATGTGGCTGTGGACGCCGCACGGCTGGCCCAGGAAAGCCCGCTGAAAAAGTATATCAATCTGGGCAGCATGATTCGCAATCTGGACGCCATGCTGTTGCAACTGCGCCTAGCCGTGCAAAAGCGGGATGTGGATTTGGCGCGGGCCGCTCATAAACTGGACGACGAAGTAGACGATTTGTACGAGCAGGTGCAGCGC
>JACMOA010000060.1 GCA_014378225.1 Deinococcales bacterium
CAATGCACACGCCGGGACCCTCTACCTCGAGCAGCGGATAGCCTGCTTCTACTACCCGCAAATACCAGTCCCAGTCCCAGTAGTGGCCCATGCAGTCATCAAATCCGCCCATTCCGGCTGTTTTACCATGCATCCACGCTATCTAATTGAAGCCAAACCCAATAACACCACTGCACAGGGATTCCTGCTTGAGCGCCTGCTGGAAACAAAACCGAGCAATCTTCGTCTGAGCTTAAATACTGGAACCCTCGAGTGGCGAGCCGCTGCATGGCTACTGCTGCTCAGGATGTGAGTTCGCATCACCAATACCGTGAATACCCCAGTGGACACACCTGGGTAACTTGGAAAAACGCCCTTCCAGAAGCGCTCTAGTGGGTTCTAGTAAAGGTGGAATAGTTTTGTTTTTCACTCGAGTGCAACCGTCTTTTAGTTCCCCCCTGCAAGCAGGGGGATATTTTCTTTAGCGCAGCGAAATGGCCTGATAGATGCTGTTCATCTCAAGACAGAGAAAGAAGGGGTGTCGCGACCCCCTCAAGTTTTTAAACTGTTCTTACAAAGCAGAGCAGTACACTAGAGGCTAACACTTCAGTCCATTCTTATATTGTGCCTTTAATGGGGGAAGAACCGCAAAAATTCAATCGTCGGAGCGTCAGATTTTGACCAATACTTTAAAAATCGGCATACCTACCACCCCAAAGCGTCGCTTCCGCTCGAGCTGGATTCCATATGCGTTTATCCTTCCGTTTTTTGTGGTTCTCCTGGCTTTCGGAATTGCGCCGCTGCTGTTTTCACTGTGGGTGTCCTTCAACGATTGGAGTGCGGGGGCGCAGATAGACCGGATGAGGTGGACTGGCCTGTGGAGCTACCACTACACCTTTGATGATGAATACTTTTTACCCGCACTGCTCCGTACCGTGCGGGCAGCGCTGTTCACTGCGCTGCCTCAGCATTTAATTGCTTTGCCGCTGTCCTACGTGCTGCACATGGCCTTCAAGCGCCTTCAGGGTGTATTGGGAACGGTTTTGTTCCTACCCTACATCACCTCGAGCATCGCGGCGGCGGGTGTGCTGGGCAGTTTCTTTACTTTTGGCTGGCAGTTTGTGGATTGGGGTCTCAACCTGCTAGGACAGTTGCCTTGGGTGGGAAGCTTTATGCCTAACGCGGGTCAGTACACTCAAGAGGCGCAAACCGCCTTTTCCAATTTGTATTCTAATGTGGGCTGGAACGTGCTGCTGTACCTGATGATTCTCAACATCATTCCACGCAGTGTCTACGAAGCCGCACAGCTCGACGGGGCCGGGTTCTGGCGAATGTTTCGCTCTATTTCGTTGCCGCTGATGCGCCCGATGATTTTTGTGGCCTTCACCATGAGTTTTCTCAAAGGGATTCAGAACCCCGCTAACACTTGGAGTTCTCCATTCTTTGACCGTGAAACCACAGACCTGCCCACCTATATCCTGCACGAAGGGTTTATGAATGCAGATATGGGCCTCGCCAGTGGCATGACGGTGGTCTTTTTCCTGGGTCTGATTGGGGTGGTATTGGTCATTTACGCGCTGATTGGGCGCAACTTTACCAATTTTGAAACCAGTTCTTTGACCGAGAGCGACCAATCCGCCATCAATTTCCCACTTGGCTCGAGGTTAGCGCTCAAACTGGTGCTGGCCTTGAGCGTGATTGCGTCCATTTTGCCGCTGGTGATGATTTTGCTCAACGCCACCCGCTCGAGTCCAACCTCCAACATTGACTTCAGCTTGGGTGAGTCGCTGAGCTACAACCTCGAAACCCTACTGACCGACGTTCCCAACTTCTGGCGCAACATGTGGAACAGCGTGTACATCTGCGTGCTAGCTGCTCTGGGCGTGATGGGCAGCTCGAGCCTGGCCGGATACGCTTTTTCCTTTCTCGAGTTTAAGGGGCGGGCCAGAATGTACTCCATCGTGGTGGGAATGATGCTGTTTCCCTCGCTGTTAAACGCCATTCCCACCGTACTGGTGATGGTAGTGCTGGACTGGACCAATCAAGCTCGAGCAGTGTGGGTTCCGGCCACTGCCAGTGCTTTTGGAGTCTTTCTGGTGCGCCAGTACCTCACCGCCTCGGTGCCGCACTCGCTGCTCGAGGCCGCACGGGTGGACGGTGCAACCGAGTTCAAGATTTTCCGCTCCATCGTGTTGCCGCTGGCCCGTCCGGTACTGGCTACCCTGGGCCTGCTGACCTTTGTCACCGTCTGGAACAACTATTCGGGTGTGCTGGCCATCTTGCGAGACCCCGAAACCCACATCGTGGTTCAGGCCATGAATAGCCCCAAACTCTCGAGCGCGGCCCAGACCATCGGCATTGCGCTGGCCACGCTTCCCGCACTGTTCTTGTTTGCGCTCAGCGCCGCCCAGATTGCCAGGGGCATGAACATCACCAGTACAATTAAGTTCAATGTCAAACTCTATTGGCGCGAGCTTTGGGTGCGCTCGAGCGAAAGGTCCCTCGCACCCACCAACGCCCTGTCTGGGGCCGACGGCTTACGCGCTCTGGCCTGTCTGATGGTGATTTTTCACCACCTTTCCCAGCGGCTCAACGGCAACGAGCAAGCTGATGCGGTTAAGAACATTCAGGCATTTGTGATGTCTGGTGCGGTGGGCGTGAGCGCGTTTTTCGTGCTTTCGGGAATGCTGCTGGCCATTCCGTTCTGGAAAGCTTTCCTGAACGGCAACCCCTTTCCCAACCTGCTCGAGTTTGCACGGCGGCGCTTGCTGCGAATCGTACCAGGATTTTATGCCAGCCTGCTCGTCAGCGTGTTGTTCACTGCTTTCTTTGTCCCAGACGCACAGGCGGTATTGACCCGTCTGCTGGCGGGTCTCACCTTCACCTCAGCGCTGCCCTACACCACGCTATTTCCTGCCGACCTGAACGGGCCGCTGTGGAGCATCGGGTTTGAGGTGATTTGCTACGCGCTGATGCCGCTGTTTATGGCGGGAATGTTCTTTTTGTACGCTCGAGGCAGAGAAACAGGCGCTCGAGCGTCGTTTCGCATCGGCCTGGGATTCTGGTTTGGCGTGTTGATTCTGACCCTGATAACCCATCAACTCATCCTGACCGACCTTGTACCAGACAACGTAAACCGAGGCTGGGAATTTGGCTTGGTGGGCGGCGCAAAATCCTGGATGCCCAACTACAACGCCGTTGGGATGTTTGGGCATTACATTCTGGGCGTGATGGTGGCGGGTGTGATTGTTAAGTTGCGCTCTCGTAAACAAAGTGCGAACTGGGGGTTTGACCTTCTGGCCCTGATGGCCTTTGTGGTGATGGTGGGTTTTCTATGGACCACTCGCTTTGCACCCGGTTTTTCCTTCAGTCTGGGCAACCAACCTTACTTCTATCCCACATTCCCACTGCTTATCGCCATTTTACTGG
>JACMOA010000061.1 GCA_014378225.1 Deinococcales bacterium
CGAGCCGAAACAAGTTGACCGTACTCCCGTCCGCCGCCAGATAGCCGCGAATCCCGCCAAACACTCCTGTACCATACTGGAGGGCGTGGGTAGTGACGCTGACTTTGGCCTGCTCGAGCGGAACGATTTGACCGTTGAAAAAGCAGTAGGGATGAAAGTTATCTTTTGCCATGAATTGCCTCCAGATTTGAGCTTTATTTTAGCGTGCCTGGGAATGAAAGATAGACCAATCTACTCGAGCATCTTTACGGAAGTCCGTTACACTGAATCCATGCACTTTCAACCCACTGAAGAACAAAATCTCATCCTCTCGAGCGTAAAAGATTTTTGCCGGACCCACATTGCCCCTCTGAGCAAAAGCTACGACTCGAGTGGGGAATTCCCCTGGCCTCAGTTACGAAATCTAGCTCAGATGGGCCTGCTGGGAGCCACCGTTCCAGAGGAGTGGGGCGGAGCAGGTCTAGACAGCGTGACCTACGCGCTGTGTCTCGAGGAAATTGCCAAAGCAGACGCCAGTGTGGCCGTTATTGTTAGCGTACAAAATGGCTTGCCAGAGCAAATGATTCTTCAGCACGGAACCTCAGAGCAAAAAGAGAAGTACCTAAAACCCCTGGCTCGAGGGGAAAAGATAGGGGCTTTTTGCCTCACCGAAGCCGGAGCGGGTTCGGACCCCTCGAGTTTGGCGATGCGGGCTACAAAGGACGGCACGGATTGGTTGCTCGAGGGTCAAAAGGTGTGGATAACGTCTGGCGGACAAGCCGACCTTTACCTGACCATGGCCCGCACGGGGGGAGCGGGCGCTCGAGGGGTGTCCTGTTTTGTGGTGGAAAAGGGAACGCCCGGACTGTCCTTTGGCAAACCCGAAGAAAAGATGGGCCTGCACGCAGCACACACCACTACGGTACAGTTTGACCGGGTGCGGGTCCCGGATACGGCTCGAGTGTGAAACGAAGGCCAGGGATTAGTCATTGCCCTCTCGAGCTTGGACGCGGGAAGAATTGGGATTGCCATGCAGGCGCTGGGCATAGCCCAGGCCGCACTAAACGCCAGCGCAAAATATGCGCTCGAGCGAGAACAGTTTGGCAAAAAGATTGCCGAGTTCGAGGGGATTTCCTTCAAGATTGCGGTGATGGCCGCCAAAATTGAGGCCGCTCGAGCGGTGGCGCTCAAAGCTGCCGCCATGAAAGATGCAGGACTGCGCTATAGCAAGGAAGCCAGCATCGCCAAGCTGCTAGCCAGTGAAGCAGCCGTTGAAGTGACTCGGGATGCGGTACAGATTTTTGGCGGAAACGGGTATTCGAGGGATTATCCCGTGGAAAGGCTGTACCGTGACGCCAAAATTACCGAGATTTATGAAGGAACCAGTGAAATACAGAAACTGGTCATCTCGAAGGCTGTGTTTGACGCTTATCGCATTTGATTTTTGAGAACAAAAAAGCGCACCAAAGTGCGCTCGAGAAACCAGATTAACTTCGCTTATCTGCGGCGGCGGCGCAAACGCTCGAGAGCGGCACCCAGCGAAACCCGCATCCGCTCGAGAGCGCGGCCCAAATCTCCGATTTCGTCGTTGCTGTTGACGGTCACAGGATTCTCGAGTTTGCCCAAACTGATTTCGTTGGCGGCGTCTACCAGACCCAAAATGGGCCGGATGATGCGGCGGGCAGTAACAATAGCCAACACAGCGGAAATAATCACCAGAATCAGCGAAAACAACGACGCCAGCAGCAGAGTATTGCGAATCGTGCGCTGACTTTCGTTGGTGATAATGGCTACGGTTACAATAAAGTCTGCTTTTGCGGGGTCGGCGGCAACAAAGGTGCGGCGTCCATCATTGTCGTTCACCCCGGTTCGCACAATTTCATAGCTGTTCACAGGCCGGTCTTTAACCGCAGCAATAGCCTTGTCGTAAGACGCGGTTTTAATGCTGCTCATCTCGCCTTCAGAGCGTGCGGTGTCCTGCCTCCGCAGCAGTTCATAACCGGCTACATTATCGGTCCACACAAAGCTGGTGAGTTGGGGATTTTCGTTCATGTAGTCCTGAATGGCTTGATTGATGGTGAGGTCAATGCGGTTTTCAAGCGCTTTGTCCTTGAATTGGTCTACCACCGAGGATTTTACGCTCACAAAGCCCACGCTGGGCTGAGAGGCCAGCGTGGTCAAGTTGGTTTCTAAGTTGCTCAAATCTTCCAGGTTGACGCTGCTTCCCACGCTGATAGCCAAACGCTTAGCGGACTCAGTGGTCAAATTTCGCAGAATTCCGGGCAAGGCGATACTGAGGAAAATCAGAATGGCGGCGCTCAGGGCAATCAGCGGCAACAGCGCAGTCAGCAACACTCGAGTTTGTAAGCTCGAGCGCCCCTTCTTAGCCCCCAGCGCCTCTTCCATAGTAGTTTCTGGGAGGGCGTCGTCGGTATCCGCTCGAGCCGTGGTGGTAGAACTGCTAGCCGAGGCCACTGGACTGGCGCTGCGGCTCGAGGAAGTGGCGCTTGAGGGGGTTGCTAAAAGAGCGGCGGCTTGCGGGAGAGCTGAGGCTGCGCTCGAGCCGTCCAGCGTGGGCCGCGTCCGCAGGGTAATCGAGGGTGCAGGGGTCATGTCGGGCGGCGCAGCAATGGTGGTGCGGATGGTGACACTCTGGTTGTCATCGCTTGAGGGCGGAGTGAACGTCGGTGCAGCAGACGCTTGAACTTCGGCGGGCGCGGCCACCACAGCACGACGTGGCGTGATGGCCGCGTTTTGGGGTTCAATGAAAGGGTTGGGTTGACCAGAAAGACCGGGTTCGCTCAGAGAAGCAGTGTCCGCTGAGGGCAGCTTGGCGTCTGCCTCCATCAAGCCGTCTCCAACCTTGACCGTATTGACACCGATGTTGACATTGGTGTTGACACTGGGGCGAGCCGCCACCACTTGACGCACCGGGGCGCTGCGTGGAGCTTCGTTGGCCAAGTCTACAATTCTGACCTCGAGACCCAACGAGCTGTACAACGCTGCTACCTGCTTAGCCCGCGCCTCTGTTGTGGCCTTGAGGATAGGACCGGCGGGTTTATTGGCCAGTGTACGAGCTTGCTCCGCAGAAAGTTTGAATGCAGTTTGAAGGCGCTCGAACAACCGCTCGACGAGTTCGGGGTCCTGGGGTTTTTCGACCAGCAGTACGGTAAAGTTGTTCATAGGCTCCTGTGCGCTCCTGGATAGACTGGAGTTCAACGACTGAGGGACGGCTCGAGCAGTGGCTTTAGTAACTCTATATTCAACCTATTGTACGCCCGAATTCAAGGAAGAATTTAACGCTCCCTCACCTTCCGCTCAGCTCAAAAACTTTACCAAGACCCGACAAAGTCCACAGGCGGCGTTGCTGCTGTTTAAGGTTATCGAGCGGCAGCAATCCCAAGCGGATACTGCTGCGCTCGAGGGCCATGCGGTAAGTGTTCAACAAGGCAGGTTGCAATTCATCAAACGGCACGTCTGCCAGCAGCTCGAGACGGTTTCCTTCAATGCGTACCTCGTCTGCGAAAGGGTCCAGGCAAGGATGGTCTGCGCTCAGCTCCAGCGCCGCAGAGCGCCATGCCCGCTCGAGTACGTCTGCCGGACCACTCAGAGCCAGAGCACTATTGAAAAAACCCACCAGTTGAGACGCTTGCTGCGAATCTTCCTGAGAGCTTTGCACTTCACTCGAGCTGGGTTCAGGGGTTTGGGTGAGTCCTACACCCAAAGCGTCTGCGCTCGAAAGTGTGGGAAAGGATAACTCTCCGCTCGAGGGATACACCTCGAGAATTTTTACTTCTCCCAAATCTTCGTCGGTCGCTCCGCAGCGCTCCACAATCTGACCCTGCCACCAGAACGAACTGCTTTTACCCGCGCTGCCTAGAGCAAACACCACCCCGGAAAAACGCTGTTGAGACAGGCGGCTGTAGGCTGAACTCAAAGAAGGCTCGAGAATTCGGGCATCCGAAAAACTACCCTCAAAAGCCAGTTGGGCTACCAGTGGCTCGAGGGTGAAAACACTGACCTCTACATCCCCCGAAACCAGGGTGAGGTCACTCAGCTCCACTTGCCACCACAAATCGGTAATGGTGGCCCGTGCGCTGCGTTCCTGCATCAAAACCGCCAAGCGCACCCCGTTTTGCCAGAAAATACGCCCGGATTGCAAACCGTTTTTGACCTCCAGATAGCCACTAAACTGGGGCCTCATCTCGAGTTCCTCGAGCAAAATATCCCACGGCAGGTAGCGGGTGCGAATGTTGCTCAAAATCAAGCCATCTTTGGGCAGCGCGAGCCACCGTCCGTGCATTGCTAGTGCGTTCTGCATATCTCCTCACCGTTTTGAGTCGGGCGACACTTGCCCGGTTCACCTGTGCTTTGAGTGACCTTGTTTGACTTTTGCCCCACCGATGTTTCTGATGTCCAGTTCTAAGTGAGCTAGCCGAAGTTGAGTCATTTTGACCTCTGGAGGATGGGTGGTCTCGAGCGCAGTTTGATTAAAGTAAAACTTTCTAAAAGTCGATAGACTTTATTTTTTATCCATCTAACCCTAATTTACCATACACCTAAAAAAATTGCCGCCCTCGAGAACTACAAAAGGGACGGCAAAACAAGTGTGAGAAATAAAACTGAATCTAAGGTTTTTTCATCTCTGTTAAAACTGCTCAAGCTGCTCGAGTAGGGTTTGAGCGTTCCCCTTCATGTCTGGCTGCTGGCCCGCTGGAACAAGCTGGTGCAAGCCCCCGTGGTAGGCATCTGGGTCTCCAAACAGTCGGCTGAGCGTCTCGAATTCGGCTTTGGAGCGCAATGAGGCGTCGTCCCGGAAGAAGTTGACCCAGCGGCTTTGAAACACCGTATCGGTCATTTCACCGCTGAGGTAGGAACGCAGTAGGGTCTTGTAAGGCTCGAGATTTCCCTTGACCTCTGCACTCTGTTCCTGACGCAGCGGAACGTATTGCTCGAACACTGGAGCTACCGCCTGAGCGGTGATATTCCAGTTATCCACATCAAACAGCAACTCACCGTTTCTAAACAACATAAATTGGGGAGAGTGGTGGGTGATACCGCTGATGTCAGTCACATGGTTGCTGGCAGGACGGCTTTCGACCACGCGGATGAAGCCCATCGGCAGGTCGTACTGCTTAAGAAAGGTCTCGAGGGTTGAGAAACCCTGCATGGTCTTGTGGCAGGTCCCGGCCTTAAAGATGGCGGACACTGGAAATTCACGTAGAAAATTGTCCACCTGCTCGGGAGTGGTCAGTTGGTAGAGTTGCATACCGAACACTCTAAAAGATTGAGCGCCTTCTTATCGTTAGGTGGATTACTCGAGGGGTGGCGAAGCCCGCCAGATGCCGCTTACTCTCCCGTCTCAATCCGAGTCCAACGTTCTGCGTCTCTCGTCTCCACCTTTTTCATCATGCGCTCAAACCCCCGCTCGAGCGAGAGTCCCCGTTCATTGGCCATGCAAATCATCACGAACAGCAAATCGGCTAATTCCAGCTCGAGGTCGCCTTCCGGTTCGCCCTTTTTGGGCGTTTTACCGTTCTGGTGTGCTATCACTCGAGCGACCTCGCCCACTTCTTCAGTGAGCCGACTAAGCATCAGCAGGGGCGGAAAGTACCCTTCTTTGAACTGCGAAATATAGGCGTGAACTCGAGCGGAAGCACTTTCAAAATTCAGACTCATGGCTCGAGTGTAGCAGTGTGGTAGCTTTATACATCAAGTAATTGAGGTTTTATGGTCAGCATTTAAACTGTGTAGCTCATACAAAGTCGAATTTGCAAGCCGCAAACAATGAAAAGGTGGGCCTACTCGAGTAGGTGTCCATCCTAACTCGAGTGCTTCTTGCGTGATGACAACAAGAGCAGGTGTCATTCGCAATAATGGAGTATCTTTCGACCACTTCGGGAAATGTATCCAGAATTCTCTAAATTCGGGTAACGAGACTATAAGTGAAGACATCGTACCAGACTCTTTTAACACGGTTAGCCAACCAGAGTCATGGTTGGCTGTAAAGCGCCAACGATACAGCTCTTCTCCAATAGTGACGAGTCGGTATCCTCGCTTTTTGGTTGGGAAGGTCATAGTGTCAGTCCCAATTCTACTTCCGCGCTCGAGGGTCCAACACATCTCGCAGCCCGTCTCCCAGCAGATTAAACCCCAGCACCGTGAACAGAATCGCCAGGGCTGGAGCGCTCGAGGCCCACGGTGCGCTCGAGATGAAATTACGAGTCTCGCTCACCATCGCGCCCCACTCCGGGGTTGGGGGCTGCACGCCCACGCCAATAAAGCTGAGTCCTGCTGCAATCAAAATCGCCTGCCCAATATCGAAGCTGGCCTGAATCAAAATGGGGGTCAGCACATTCGGTAGCAGGTGTTGCAGCGCAATTCGCAGGCGGCTCGAACCGAGTGCGGTAGCGGCTTCCACAAATTCGCGCTCCCGTAAGACTAAAACCTGCGCCCGCACCAGCCTTGCGTAGCTGGGCCAACTGACCACCGCCACCGCTAAAATGGTGTTTCCCACGCTCGAGCCTAGTGCGGCGGCAATCGCCATCGCCAGAATCAGACTGGGAAAGGCCAGAAAGATGTCAGTGAGGCGCATCAGGGCGTTGTCTATACCCTTACCGAAGCTACCCGCCATCAACCCAATGAAAGTTCCCACGCCCAGCGAAAGGGCCGTGACCGCAAAGCCCACCCACAAGGAGATTCTGGCCCCGTGTGCCACCCGCGCCCACACGTCGCGGCCCAGTTGGTCGGTTCCCAGAATATGTACACTCGAGGGGGCCTGAACCCGCACCGAAAGGTCCTGAAACAGCGGGTCCCTCGAGATGAAAGGGGCCAGAAGGGCCACCAGCAAGGTCATCAGAATGAGAATGGCTCCGGTGACCAGTCCAGGATTGCGAAGCAAACGGGCCACCGCTCGAGCCTGTTCACTGCGAACTTTCTGCTCGAGTTTGGGAGTCTCAACCATAACTAATCCTTGGGTCTGCGGCGGCATAAAGCAGGTCCACGCCCAGATTGATAAGCGAGGTGGCCAAGCCGGCCAGCAAAGTCACGCCCATGATGGCCGGAAAGTCCAGCGAGGTTGCAGCCTGTGTCGCGTAGCGGCCAATACCAGGCCAACTAAAGATGGTCTCGGTGAGCACTGCGCCAGAAAGCAAACCTCCCAGCAAGCCGCCCAGCACGGTCAGGATGGGCAGCGCCGCGTTTCTGAGCGCGTGCCGAAAAATCAGGGTGCTCGAGCGCACGCCTTTGGCTTTGGCGGTCCTCACGTAATCCTGACCCAACACCTCGAGCAAGGCGGAGCGGGTCATGCGGGCCAGTAATGCCGCATTGAACGCGCCCAGCACAATAGCAGGCAGAATCAGGTGCCTAAAAGAATCCACAAAAACCTCAAAATCTCGAGCGAGTAGGGAATCCAGACCCACCATTCCTGTCACCGCTCGAGGGGGAATCAGATATGCGTCTAATCTGCCGGGTCCGGGAAGCCAGCCCAAACGGTTGTTTAGTAGCTCGAGCAGTAAAATCGCCAGCCAGTAAATCGGGGTTGCGCCGCCTAGCAGGGCCAGTAAGCGCACCAGTAAATCCGGCCAGCGGTCTTTGTAGAGCGCCGCCAGAATACCCGCTGGAACCCCGAACACGATGGCGAAAATCACCGAAGTCAGCGCCAGCTCGAGTGTGCCGGGAAAGAAATCTTTGAGGTCCTGCACGATGGGCCGTCCGGTTCTCAAACTGGTTCCCAAATCACCGCTCAGCAAGCCTCTGAAGTAAATTCCGTACTGCACAATCACCGGCTCATTCAAGCCTTTGAGTTCGCGCCACTCGAGGATTTGCTCTTCTCTGGCGTTGTCTCCCAGCGCAGAAAGGGCCGGGTCTCCAGGAACTACCTGGGCAATGAAAAAGGTAGCCAGGGTGACGCCCCAGACCACAAAAATAACGAATCCCAGCCGTTTTAGAAGGTAGGTCCACACTATATTTACTTCCCTTGTTACTTCTGGATTACGGGCCTCGAGCGGATAGAGCATTAACGAGAAAGGGGCGCATCACCGTGCGCCCCATCGTTTAGCTCGAGCTGAATTTACTTTTTGCTCAGCTTTTCAAAACGAACCTGACCCTGAGCGTTTCGCACATAGCCCACCACGTTGGTGGCAATGGTAATCGGGTTGATGGGCTGGTACAGCATCGCGCCCCACCCATCGTTCAGTTGCAGTTCGGTGAGCTGTTTGTACAGCGCGGCCCGCTTGGTGGGGTTGGTCTCGAGCGCAGCCTGTTGGGTCAGTTTGGCCGCACCCACGTTTTCCCACTTGTTGCGCCACGCCAAAGACTTGGCTCCGAAGTCGCTCATGGGGGTGGCGTTGCCGTCGGGATCGGGAAAGTCTGGACTCCAGGCTTGCAAAATCAGTTGGGCGTTCTGGGCGCGGTAGGTTTTGAGCTGCTCGGCCTGCACCAGTTGCTTGATGTTAGCCTTGATGCCCACTTTGGCAAGGTCAGACTGAATCTTGGCCGCCAGGTCTGGGCAGGGAATGTTGGCAGCGCAGGACCCGTTATTAATCAAGAACTCCACCTCGAAGCCATTAGGCTTGCCAGCGGCCCTCAGCAGCTCCTTAGCTTTTTCTACGTTGGTTTTGTACGGTAAGGCGGTATTGGCTCCAAACAGACCGTATGGCACGATAGTTTGAATCTTCTTGGCGAGGCCCCCGGCCAGTCCATCCACGATACCGTCCTGGTCCACGGCCCAGCGCACCGCTTGGCGCACTCGAGCGTCTGCAAAAGGTTGACCCTCGCCGCTGTTCATCCCCAGATACTGAATCCGCAAAGAGTCCGCTTTATAAACGTTGAACTTATTGTCGGTCAGTTTAACCTTAATCATGTCTGGGGTCAGGTTTTCGGCCAGGTCAATCTCTCCACTCTCGAGCGCGATTTTCTGGGCGCTAGCTTCCTTGATTTCACGCAGAATAATTCGGCTGAGTTTGGACTTGAGACGGCTGTTGGGGTTCGCGTCCAGCACCACCTGTTGGCCCTGGTCCCAGCGGTTGAGTTTAAAGGGACCCGAACCCGCCGAGTTGGTCTTGAGCCACGCGGTGCCGTAATCGTTGTTCGCAACGTGCTTTTGAACTTCCACGCTGTCCACGATGCCACCAATATTGAAGGTCAGCAGGTTTAGAAACGCCGCAGTGGACGCAGTTTTGGGAACGGTCACTTCTACGGTCAAGGGGTCGGGCGCTCGAGTGCTACCCACCTTTATGTTGGCTACGTCGGTGAACAGGAACGAACTGTTGGTCTTGAGCGCAATGGCTCGGTCAAAGCTGAACACCACATCCTTAGAAGTCACAGGGTTGCCGCTCGAGAACTTCTGCCCCGCCCTCAGCTTGAAGGTTACTTTCCACTCGGCAGTTCCCGCCGAAACTACTTTCCACGAAGTTGCCAAGCTGGGTTTGAGCTTGCTCAGGTTAGTTCCCTCGAACTTGACCAGGGTCTCGTACAAGTTGTCCGTGACCAGACCCCCGGTGAACTCATAAGACTGGGCCGGGTCCATAGTAATCAAGTCGGACCAATCACCGCCATAAACTAGAGTGGTCTGACGGGCGTTTTGGGCGCTAGCAACCCCCAGGGAAAGCAAAGTGCTGAGGGTAAAGAGGGAAAGAACCGCTGGGGATACGCGCATGGTCACTCCTGTGCTCAAGAAAGTCGATTAGGGCTGTGAAGGATTCGGGAGAGTTGGTTAAAGTTCCACAAACTATAAACGATTTAGGGTTCAAGTCAACGCTCGAGTCAGCTTCAACGCAGTAAACGCGCTGCTAGAGTAGGCAAAATCTCAACTATCGCCACCAGCACCGAAAAGTAAGCCGCCAATAGAACCGCCCCGGCTGCTGCGTCTTTGGCAATTTTAACACTGAGGTTCTGCTCGAGCGTGACCGCATCACAAGCTGCCTCGAGCGCGGTGTTGAGCATCTCGAGCGCCAGAACCAGCAGGGTGCAAATCAGGATGGGCGTCAGGTTGGTGCGGAGCCACAGGGAAACACCCAGCGCCAGGATGCCCAGAAACAGCTCGAGCCGGAAGTTGGATTGGGTACGGTAAACGTGATACAGGCCCTCGAGCGCGTAGACAAACGAATTGCGGCGGTGGTTCGGGTCTGGCATGAGCCTTAGAGTACAAGTAACTGGGAACGCTTGTCAGGAAAAATTCGAGGGGGGGCGCTTGCGACCTCGCAAGAGGTTAACCTCAACCCTCGAGCGCCCCATACGCTACCCTTGCCGCATCGTGAAAAGTTTTCCACTCGAGGCTGTCATCGGTTTCTTCAAATCCCAGCCCACCCGCGTGTGGATGCTCGAAGCCCATCAGGTGCGTGAAGCCGTGTGAAGCCAGCAACACCACCTCTCGAGTGAGGCTATGACCCCTCGCGTCTGCCTGAACCTGCGCCGTCTCGAGACTGATGATTAAGTCTCCTAAGTGCGGCGGCATAAAGGGGGCTGCGGGGGCCCATACCGGAAAACTGAGCACATCCGTGGCCTCGTCTATGCCTAAGTGCTCGAGTTTGAGGGGTCGGATTTGAGCGTCATCGGTGAGTATAACGGTCACAGCTTTGCCCTTCACGCCACAGTGTTTCATCACCGCTTCGAGCGATTTTCGCAGGGCGGGACGCAAACCGTTGGGAACGCGGGTTTGAACCACGAAATCAATCACGCGGGAACCCAGTCTGAGGCGTATACCACTCGAGGGTCGTTTGCCACCTGTACCAGAGCGTTGTCAAAGGTTAATAAAAGGTCTGCTCGAGCCTCAAAGTGGGCCAGTATCAGGAAATCAGCCAGGAGACGACGGTCTGAGCCTTTCTTGAGTTTGGGAGAACGGGCGTACTGACTGTATAAAAACCCAGCCCGCAGCCAGAGTTTAGGCTCGAGGGGGGTCCAGTCAGGGATAATCCGTGCCGCTCGCAGAATTTTATCAAAACTTGACAGCTCAAATTCGTCCATCGCGGATAATTCAGCGTATACAACAGAATTAATCACGACTTCACCCATACCTCGAGCGTACGATAAGACCTCGCGAGCTGAATTCGCAAGTTCATTTTGAGAAAAGAAGAAGTAGGACACCACATTGGTATCTAAGGCAATCTTCATGTCTCGAGTGGACCACGCATTTCTCGAATGAAAGTATCTATTTCTTCTTTGGTCTTACCTTCTCCTTTGCGAAAAAATCCCTGAAGCAGCTCGAGGGGAATTTCTTCTCGAGCGGGCCGGACCACAATTTCTCCGTCTTTTAGCTCGAAACTGACCTTATCCTCTGCATTGAGCTGCAAGGCCCGCCGCATTTCGACAGGCAAAGTCACCTGACCTTTAACCCCGATTTTAGATTGTGGAGCATTTACTTGAGTCATAAGAGTAGGATATCATAAGTCGTACTAAGAATGTATGACTTTATTC
>JACMOA010000062.1 GCA_014378225.1 Deinococcales bacterium
GGGGGTGGTTTTGGGGATGACGAAGAACAGCGTATAGACGGAACCTGGGAAGTGACCTCTGCCACCAACTCGAGCGCCACCCTCAGCCTTCGCGCCAGCAACGGAAACCAGGGCAGTGTTCAGATTTCGGTACAGAATAATCAAATCGTGTTCGATGGACAGCCAATGAGCGTTTCCCGCACTGAAGAGTGTGGTTGATGGGGAGTAGAAACTGAAAACACACCCGAGAAACACTGGTTTGATGGAGGAAAGCTAACTGTGTCCTCAACCCTAGCTCATTTTCTGCTCTACCTCATCTGCTTCCGCTCGGTTCCCGCCAGCACAGCAGAGAAATACTGTCCCAACGACGGCACTAAACTGCTCGAGTGTTGTCCGTGCTGTGAACGCCCCATTCTGACCCCCTTTACCTGATTCTGCGCCGGATGTGGCTTTTAATTTGCTAAAATAGCGTCCTCTAGCCTTTTACCCGAGTCTTTGATTGCCCCTCTGGAGGAATCATGCGAAATCCTAAACTGACCGTATTTCTGGGTTTTACAGCGCTGCTCGCCTTTTTCTCTGCCGCTCGAGCGGAAACTTACACCGGAAAACTCGAGGGCACCGACGCTTTCATTGCAGTGATTACCAGTGCGGATAGGGTGGTGATTTACACCTGTGATGGTCAGAATTTTGCCCAGTGGTTTCGCGCCCGCCTGGTTTCTTCTCCGCTCGAGGTCGTTTCTACCGATGGAGAAGTTAAATTGACCGCCCGAATTTCAACACGCCTGGTGAGTGGAACCCTCTTTCTCGAGGATGGCAAGGTTCACCCCTTCAAGGCCCTGCGCTCCGCGTCACCAGCGGGTCTGTTTCGCTCAGAAACCCTGCTCGAGGGGGCCAACTATATCGGGGGTTGGGTGGTGCTCCCGAATGGAGAACAGCGCGGCTCTATCATGGGGGGAGGCTTGATTCGCCCTGCTGGAGCGATGCGCCAGACCCTCAACGCTCCTGCTCAATCGTCGTTTGAGGGTCTGGGAGAACTGAGTCCTTTTGGAGTGGATGAAGTTTGGGTCTCGAGCCGGGTGCTGTAGAGCACGATACGGAAAGTGCTTAGGGCAATTTTTGACCTGCTATCAAACAAAACGCCAAACGCCGAGAAAACCTCAAGTATTTGGCGTTTGTGGAGGGCAAAGTCCGACTAGTTCAGCCCCGTGCTCGAGAACTCTATACGCCCACTTTGAGCGTCCACCGTCACACTCGAGCCGTCCTGCACCCGTCCGGCCAAAATCTCGCGGGCCAGCGGGTTCTCGAGTTCCTTTGATAGAGTGCGCTTTAGTGGACGCGCCCCGTAGAGGGGGTCAAACCCCTCTCGAGCAAGTAAGGCCCTGGCGTCCGGGGTCAGACTCAGGTGAATCCGGCGCTCGAGCAGACGACCCCGTAGTCCGCCTAACTGAATGTCCACAATGCGCTCGAGGTCGGCTTGATTCAGCGCGTCGAACACGATGATGTCGTCCAGACGGTTGAGGAATTCGGGCCGGAACTGGCTACGGAGCAGCGCCATCACCTCGGTTTCCACACTCGAGGCGTCCAGGCCCCGGTTCAGGGCGTCCAGAATAAAGTGTGACCCGACGTTGCTGGTCAGAATCACCACCGTGTTCTGAAAGCCCACCGTGCGGCCCTGTCCATCGGTCAATCTACCATCGTCGAGGAGTTGCAGCAGAACGTTGAACACGTCTGGGTGAGCTTTCTCCACCTCGTCAAACAGCAGTACCGAATAGGGACGGCGGCGCACCGCCTCGGTGAGTTGACCGCCCTCCTCGTAGCCCACGTAACCGGGAGGCGCACCAATCAGGCGGGCCACCGCATGTTTTTCCATGTACTCGGACATGTCAATCCGCACAATGGCGTCTTCCGTGTTGAACATCTGGGCTGCCAGCGCTTTGGCCAGCTCGGTTTTGCCCACGCCTGTGGGTCCCAGAAACAAAAAGCTACCGATGGGTTTTTTGGGGTCTGCCAGCCCCGCCCTCGAGCGCCGAATCGCGTCCGAAACCGCTGTTACAGCGCGGTCCTGACCTACTACCCTGGCGTGGAGTTCGCCCTCGAGATTAAGGAGTTTCTCGCGCTCACCCTGCATCAGTTTGTCCAGCGGAATTCCGGTCCAGCGCGACACGATGGACGCGATGTCCTCGTCTGTGACCTGGGTGTGCGCGAACTCTGCACCCTTGAGTTTGCGCTCGAGGTCCAGAACTTCACGCTCGAGCAGCGGCAGCCGTCCGTACTTCAGCTCGGAGGCTTTGCCCAAATCGTAGTCGCGCTCGGACTGTTCAATCTGGGTTCGCACATGGTCCAGCTCACTGCGCTTGGCCTTGAGGGCCTGCAAATCCACCTGCTCGAGTTCCCACCTCGAGCGCAGTTCTACCAACTCCCCCTCGAGACGGCGCAGCTCTCCTTCCAAATCTAGTAGTCGGTTGGCGCTTTCCTCGTCTTTTTCGCGCTTTAGGGCTTCACGTTCAATCTCGAGTTGAAGTTTGCGGCGCTCGAGCTGGTCCACCCGCTCTGGGCTGGATTCTAAGGCCATCCGTAGGCGTGCAGCGGCCTCGTCAATCAGGTCAATGGCTTTATCCGGGAGCTGACGGTCTGCAATGTAGCGGTTGGACAGGGTGGCGGCGGCAACCACGGCGGGGTCGGTGATTTCCACGTTGTGATGAAGCTGGTAACGCTCCTTGATGCCGCGCAAAATGCTGATGGTGTCTTCCACGCTCGGTTCGTTCACAAAAATAGGTTGAAACCTCCGCTCGAGGGCCGCGTCCTTCTCAATTTCGCGGTATTCCTTCAGCGTTGTCGCGCCAATCAGGTGTAGTTCGCCCCTTGCCAGCGCGGGTTTGAGCATGTTTCCAGCGTCTGGGCTGCCCTCGGTTTTACCCGCGCCCACAATGGTGTGTAGCTCGTCAATAAACAGCACGATTTCGCCGTTTGCCGAGGTCGCTTCCTCAATCACCGCTTTCAAACGCTCCTCGAACTCGCCCCGGAATTTGGCGCCCGCCAGCAGGCTCGAGATTTGTAGCGTGATGATTTTCTTACCCTTGAGACCGTCTGGCACGTCTCCCTTGACGATGCGCTGGGCCAGCCCCTCGGCAATGGCAGTTTTACCCACACCGGGTTCGCCAATCAGCACCGGGTTGTTTTTGGTACGGCGCAGCAAAATCTGCATGATGCGGCGCACTTCTTCATCGCGGCCAATCACCGGGTCCAGCTTGCCGTCCCGCGCCATCTGGGTGAGGTCCAGGCCATACTTCTCGAGCGACTCAAAAGTATTTTCGGCGGTTTGGGTATCCACTTTTTTGCCTCCTCGAGCGGCGTCCATCGCGGTGCTGAACACTTGTGCAGCGGGCAGGCCCTGACCCTTGTACTGCTCGAGCATGGCCAGAAACAGCGTGTCAAGCGCCACAAAAGTGTCCCCGTGCTCACTCGCAATTTTCTCGGCTCGAGTGAAACCACGCTGGGCCTCGCTCGAGAGGTAGAGGTCGTCCACGCCCTGAACGCGGGGCAGTTTGTTCAGTTCGCGCTCTAAGGTGCTGCGGGCCGCACTGACCTCGAATCCAGCCCGCTCGAGGGCGCGGGTTGCTACGCTTTCTTCCTGAAGCGCGGACAACATCAAATGGAGTGGGGTAAGTTGGTTGTGTTGGCGTTCTTTAGCCATTGACTGCGCGTTTTGCAGCACTAAGAGGGCATTCTCGGTTAATTTTTGAGGGTTCATCAGGGTTCCTCCTGAACTTCCCCTAGAATATAACCTGAGTGTGGTCGTGTCAAGTTTTATTAAGATAACCAAGCGGTACTGGGATTTCAAAGCTAGTTCAACCAAACTAAGCCTATGCTCCAAGTCAATATTCACGAGGCTAAAGCCCGACTGTCTGAGCTGCTTGAGCGGGTCCAGCAAGGCGAAGCAGTAACTATCGTTAAAGCTGGTAAACCGATTGCTCAAATCAGCCCACTGCTTGAGAAACCCACTATTGTGTTGGGATTGCTCGAGGGGAAGCTGCATACGCCTCAAGACTTTAATGCTCCACTTCCCGAAGACCTTATGACGGCCTTTCAAGGTGAAGGGCAAGGTAAAGCGTCAGGAAAAGGGTGAGGATTTTACTGGACACCCAAATCGTGCTGTGGACCCTCGATAACAACCCTCGACTCAGCGCTCGAGCCAGAACCCTGCTGACTGACCCGGAGCACACTTTCTACGTCTCGAGCATCTCTGTGTGGGGAATTGTTATCAAGCACGCGCTGGGAAAGTTGCCGCTGAGTATTACGTTGGGCGAGTTGCTGGGGTTTGTGCAGGCCAGTGGCTTTCAACCGCTCGAGTTCTCGGGAGAGCACGCGGTTGGGGTCTCGAGTTTACTTCCCCTTCATACCGACCCTTTTGACCGCGCACTGCTGGCCCAGGCATTCCTCGAGCCGATGCACCTGCTCACGCATGACAAGCAGATGGTGAAATACGGCGGCACGGTGATGTTTGTTTGAATATACTCGAGTTCAGGTCTTTACCTCCTTCTCCCCACCTAACTTCTCGCGGCCCAAACCCGTCAAAATCACCGCTCCCAACACCAAAAGCGCTCCCAAACCCGCCAAGCTCGAGAGCCGTTCATTAAAAAAGAGCGCCGCCAAACCTGCCGCTACCACTGGCTCGAGCGAAGCCACCACACTGGCTTTTGTAGCCTGTAGTTTGCGTAAACCTGCGCTGTACGCCAGATACGCAAGGTACGTGCTGGCGGTGGCCATCAGCAA
>JACMOA010000063.1 GCA_014378225.1 Deinococcales bacterium
GAACTCTTCCAGAACGCTTTAGAGCGAATATCAATGCCAAAACGGGCTGCCAGAGGTGCGGCGTCCTCGAGTCCGGTGTGTGAAAGCAGGTCGTCGTATTTGGCTCGAAACAGTTCGGGTTCGCTGAGGAATTGGGCGTAAAGGCCCAGGCTGAACAGTGCGCCGAAGGTGTAGGGAAAGTTGTAAAAACTCAACCCCGCCATGTAATAGTGACCCTTGACCGCCCACATGTGCGGATGGCGCACCTCAAAGTCCAGGCCGTCGCCGTAGGAACGCTGTTGACACTCGAGCATCAGGGTCGAGAATTCGTCAGGTGAAAGGTCACGCTCCTCTCTGCGCTCGAACACCGCCCGTTCAAAGTAGTAGCGGCCCAGAATATCCACCACAATCCCGGCGTAACCCTGAAGTTGAGTCTCGAGGATGTAGAGCTTTTCCGCGCCCTCGGCCCCCTCGAGTGCAGCGTTAGAAAGAATGGCTTCGCAAAAGGTGCTGGCGGTTTCCGCCAGGGTCATGGGCGTGCTTTGCTGAAGCGGGGTTCGCAAGGCCAGATTAAGGTTGTGGTAGGCGTGGCCTAGCTCGTGCGCCAGGGTCATCACGCTGTCCAGGCTCGAGTCGTGATTTAGCAAAATGCGGCTCTCGTCACCACGCAACCCCATGCAGAACGCGCCGCCCGTTTTACCTTCTCTGGGGTAAACATCCATCCATCCCTCGTTCACCGCTCGAGTAGCAAAGTCTGCCAAACGGTTCGAGAATTTTCCAAACTGCTCAATTACAAACGTGCAGGCTCGAGGATAGTCGTACTGAACCCCCGATTCACCCAGCGGCGCAAGCAGGTCGTACCAGGGGAGGGTTTGCTTGCCCAGCAGGCGAGCCTTGGCCTTGAAGTAACGCTGGAAATGCGGCAAGGAATCCTCTACCGCCCCTATCATTGCCTCGAGCGTGGCCCGGTCCATGTTGTTGACCATCAGCGCTGGCTCGAGTCCGTCTTTGAGACCTCGGCGTTTATTGAGTACACTTCTCTCGCCCTTGATGCCGTTGAGCGCCGCCGCTAGCGTTACCTCTACACCTTTCCAGGCTCCCAGTTCAGCCTCGTATGCGCTTTTACGAACGGCTTCATTCCCGTCCCTGGCAAGGTTGCGAACGGCGGGCATGGGCAGCATCTGGCCGTTCACGTTCACCATCATCTGACTGGTGAGATTGCCGTGCAGCTTGGACCACGCGCTGCCGCCCGACAAGGAAAGCTGTGAGGCCAGGTCTTCCTCGGCGTCAGACATCAAATACTGGGCCTCGAGCTGGATTTTTCGGAGCATAAACTCGTGTGAGCGCACGATTTCACTGCCTTTGATTGCAGATTCCAGGTTCCGGGTTCCCACCCAGGCGGAAAAACGGGTGAACAGCATGGAGAGCGGCAGCATACGGGTCTCGAGTTCGCTTATTTTGGCCTGAGCCGCGTCATCCCTCGAATCTGTGCTGGTAAAAAGGTAGAGGTAGCCCACCAGCAGACGCTGTTTATCGAGCAGGGCGTTCAGGCGCACAATGATTTGCTCGAGCGATTCGGTGAGGTCCACGTCCTGCGCGGTCAGGGTTGGGAAATCGCGCTCGAGAGCGTGCAGCTCAGCAATGGTGCTCTCGAATTCCGCCTTGAATTCGTTCGAGTCCAGGCCGGGAAAAACCTGGGCCGGGTTCCAGTTCAACGTAAGTTCCATAGTGCTATTGAGTATAGGACAGGTTTGTGGGTGTTGGTTCTCGATTTTCGGTTTACAGGGTTGAGCGATTAGCAATTAGCAAAAACCCGGTGGGAGACTGGTTTTCGGTTCTGAACTCGAGCTTCAGTTCCCCCCTCGAGCCAAGCATCTTCTCAACTGATAACTGACAACCGATAACCCACCCCCAGATGCAGTACGCTCGAGCCATGACCGACCTCGAGAAACCCGGCCCCCTTCAGCCCAGCCTGCTGGCCCTGTTTGCCCACCCAGACGACGAAGCCTTCTCGAGTGGGGGAACACTGGCCCATTACGCAGGTCAAGGCGTGCGGGTTCACCTGATTTGCACCACACGCGGCGAGGTGGGCAAAATTACCGACCCGGAACTGGGCGAAGTGACGGATGTGGGCGCGTTCCGCGAACAGGAGTTACGGCGGGCCTGTGAAGCCCTGGGCATCGAGGCCCCCACTTTTCTGGATTACCACGATTCCGGGCGGCTCGAGCGCCTCCAGAAAGACGACCCATTAGCCAGCATCAACGCCGACCCACTAGAGATGGAAGCCCAAATTCTCGAGGTTTTGAAAGACGTGAAGCCGCAGGTGATGCTCACCTTTGACCCACACGGCGGCTACGGCCACCCGGACCACCTGGTCATTCACCGCGCCGCACTGGGAGCGTTTTTTCAGGCCGGACGGCTCGAGCACGTTCCACAACGACTTTTTTACACGGCCCGAACCTTTGAAGACATGGAAAAAATGGCCGCTCGAGCGGGTGAAAACCCCGCTAATGGCAACCGGGGACCGTTCAACGGTCTGGACCCCAGGGTGTACGGCGTCTCGAGCGACACCCTGGCGGTTTTGCTGGACGTGAGCCACACGATGGAGCAAAAGAAAGCTGCCGTCTTCGCGCACCGCTCTCAGATTGGACCCAATTCGGCGTTCGCTAATATGCAGCCGGAGCGCATGAACGACTTTTTTGGCTCGGAAGGCTTTGCACTGGGTGGCTCGAGGGGACCCATTCTGAACTATCCCCTGCGGGGTTTCTTTGATGGATTGGGGTTTGATGGCCTCGAGTGAACTCGAGTAAGTGACCCTGAGTTCAACCCTGAAAAATAGCCTTGAGCGAACTCTGTGGGCGAATCTCTGACAAAATCTCCGGGGTTCCGCCCAAATCTGCTCGAGCGCCCTGAACATGGCGCAGTGCCAGCAGGGCCGCGCCGTAAGCTGCGCCCTGCTCGGCGGCGGGTTTGAGCAGCGGCAGCTCGAGCGCGTCTGACACGATTTGAAGCCAGAATTCCGAGGTAGAGCCGCCCCCCGTGACCACGCAGGCCTCGAGCTTTTGTAGCGGCGTAATCACGTCCAGCGCGTCCCGCAGCGACATCGCCACGCCCTCAAGCACCGCCCGCACCATGTCCTGGGGTCCGGTGGCGAGGCTCAGACCTTCAAAAGAGCCACGCAGGTCTGGGTTCATGTGCGGGGTTCTTTCTCCAGCCAGGTAAGGTTTGAAGCGCACCCCGCTCGAGCCGGGAGCGCTCGAGGCTGCCAGAGCCGTGAGTTCATCGTAGCGGGCAGTGGGAAAAAGGGTGTTGCGGAGCCACTGCAAACTGGCC
>JACMOA010000064.1 GCA_014378225.1 Deinococcales bacterium
CCTTGCCGCTGCCGTCGTACTTGCTGGGCTGGGTTACGTCAATTTCGTAAGTTACGCCGTCTAGCACGTCGAAGTTATAGGTCGGGAAGCTATCGTCTACCAGCACCTGGTCTTTTGCGCCGCTGGGGTCAATTCGCTTGAACTGTCCTGCGCTGCGCTCGAGCCACTCCTTGACGTTTGCGCCGCTAATGACCACCGCCTTGACCGTGTTGGGAAATACGTACAGGTCCGCCACATTTTTGATGGCCAGGATTCCGGCGGGAATGTCGGTGTAGTTGGCTACTCCGGCGCGGCCCCCGGCCTTGAAGGGCGCAGCGGCGCTCAGGATGGGCAGGTTGCCGTACTCGGTTCCCTGGAGCGCGTTTTTGACGTAAGAAATCTGAGCATTGCTGACCAGTTGCACGCTGGGGTCGTCCTGTACCAGTGCAAAGTAGCTGTTGATAGGGGCCACCAGCTCTGAAACCTTGCCGCGCACGTACTCGAGCGTACCCTGGTGGGCTTCGTTTACCACTGCCGCCACTCGAGGGTCAGCAGCAACCAGATTCTTCTTGGCTACGCGGTCCCAGATGGGGCGCAGACTGCTTTTAGAATCTATGACTTTCCAGCGGCTACCCACCCGCTCGAGCTTGAGGTCCACCACGCCCAGATTGTTGCCCCAGAATCCCGGCATCACAGCCGCCTTGCCGTTGATTTGACCTTTGGCGATGTCTGCACCGGGATAGTCCTTGAACGCTGGGCCAGGAAACTCGGCGTGCGAGTGACCGAACAGCACCGCGTCAATGCCCCTCACTCGAGTCAGCGCGGCGGTAGCGTTCTCGGCTCCGGCGGGTAAGCTGGCGTCGTTGATGCCCAGCCCGGAGTGTGCAATGGCGATGATAACATCAGCCTGAAGGCGCATACGCGGCACAAACTTATTGGCGGTGGTCACGATGTCCCTAGCCATCACCTTGCCCTCGAGATTGGACTTGTCCCACTGCATAATCTGCGGCGGCACGAAGCCAATCACACCCACCTTAACGGTTTGCTCGTTCCCGTCGCTGTCCACCACCTTTTTATCCAGAATAACGTAAGGCGTGAAGGCGTTTTTACGCCCATCAGCGCTGTACACGTTGGCATTGACGTAGGGCATCGGGGCCGCACTCAAAACCCTGTTCAAAAACTCGAGGCCGTAGTTAAACTCGTGGTTGCCCACGTTTCCGACGTCGTAGCCCACCACGCCCATCGCTTTGTGCATCGGGTGAGTTTCGCCTGCCCCCAGCGGTTTGATGCGGGCTACGTAGTCACCCAATGGATTTCCCTGAATCAAGTCTCCGTTGTCGAAGGTCAGGTAATTTTTGACTTCCGCTCGAGCGATATTGATGGCTCCGGCGGTGTACTCGAAGCCGTATTCTCCGGTGGGTTTGTCCTGATAGTAGTCGTAACCTAGCGCGTTAGTGTGCAGGTCGGTGCTCTCGAGCAGGCGCAAGTCAATGGTGGCGGCGTGAGCTGCGCCCAAGCTGAGTGGGGCAAGGGCCAGCAGGCCGGTTAACAAGTGCTTATTCATGATTTTCTCCTAAGCTTAAGGTGCGATACAACTAGACAAGCTTAGAGGTTTTGTTGGAGCGAATACCAGAGGGTGTTTATCAGCTTTCAGTCAACTCGAGCGGAAAAGCTCTCCACAGCGCGTGTGCATCCCTTGCCGCCAACAAAGTATGGTGCATCCGAAGTTCCCCTCGAGCGTACATGTTTTCTATCTCCTCGAGCGCAAACCAACCCCGATTCATGATTTCTTCGTCCGGCTCGAGGTTTAAGAGCTGTCCAGGTTTCGCTCGAGCCAGCCACACCAAGCGCAAAACGTAGGTTCCATCCTCGTACACGCCCAGATAAGCGTCCACAAACTTGAGCAGTTCCACCTCGAGCCGCGCTTCTTCACGGGCTTCACGCAGCGCGGCGTCTTGCGGATTCTCGAGCGGTTCTACCGTTCCCATCGGCAGATGCCAACTCCCTCGAGCGACTCTAGCTTGCTGCACCAACAGGATTCTCCCCGAATCGTCCAAAAGGGCGCATCCCGCTCCTTTCGCTCGAGGGGTACGGGTGAAGGTTTGGTCGAATTGCATGGGGTCTCCTTGGAGTTATGAGTTTAACGGATTCCGTATTATGAGTATATTGCTCTTAGGGTTGAGAGAAGTAAATTTATTTGCTCGAGCAGAGTTTTAAGATGCAGGTAGGATATCTCGAGTAGTTCACCGATGTAAAGCAACCAACGTACCTAAAAAGGTCTAGTTTCAACCGAAAACTGATAACCGAAAACCGAAAACCAAAAAAAGACTCGAACTTCCGCTCGAGCCATTCTCCAACCACATTAGAGATTCAAAACCTCAAACATCCACCACGTTCAAATCCTGCTCAATCAGCACGCTCTGTTTTTTAAGCAAATAACGGGCAATAGACAGTGCGCTCGAGTCCTGAAGGACCAGGGCCAGCACGATGTTGGGGGTGAGTCTGGACACCAGAATGCTCTGGCCTTTGAACTCTAGCAGCAGGTTTTGCAGTTCGCTGACCGCCAGTTTATCTCCCAGCAGGCTCGAGGCCGAGGTGATGAACTGTACGAATCTGGCGATATTTTCTGGCTGTTCCAGCGGTTCGCCGCTGACCGCCAGTAGCTCGGTAACTTTGCCACCGCCTGTGTGGAGCAGCAGAGCGGTGCGGGTACTGGCTTTGTCGAGGAAGGGTTGCAGGTGTTCATGCAGGCGCTCACTGCGGGTTCCGCTGGAAACCACCTGTTCACCCGCACCTTCGCGGAGCGCAGGTGGCACGCTCGAGGGAACTGGGCTGGGCGACATGGCCCGCTCGATGGCCGGAATCAGGTCCTCGGACTTGAAAGGTTTGCGAACCACGCCCACCGCACCCGCAGCGGTGGCTTGCGCCTGAACTTCGGCGTTGACGATGCCTGAAATAAGCAATACCGGCAAGTCTTTGAGTAAGTGGTCCGCTTTGATGGCGCGGGTCAGCTCGAAGCCGTCCATGTCTGGCATCACGACATCCGTAATCACCAAATCCGGCAGGGTTTCTATCAGTACCCTGAGCGCGTGAGAGCCACTTTCCGCTGAAAATACTTCCATATTGTTGAGTCCCAGGATGCGCTCGAGCGCTTTGCGAACACTCACGCTATCGTCCACCACCAGGATTTTTGGTTTCCCTTTCACCGTTTACCTCGCTCACAGAGGGGTTTGTAAAGGCGGGGCTGTTTGGGTTCACCCATAGTCCCAGCACTCCACCCCTTTGGTTCTAGTATAAGCATTCTCTTTGCGTTCGGTGAGGAATTTGATAAATACCTTTCAAACCTCATGAATTCCCACTCGTTTTGTGCTGGTCCAGCGCGATGGCCACATTGAGCAGCACTTGGTCGGTGGGGCTGTACACGCTTTGAAGTTTTTGCATCTCTGGGGGAAGCCGCCGAGTTTCAAAGGCTTCAAAGGCAAAGGCGCTATCTGTGGTGCGTTCCGCCTCCATAAAGATGCGAATCAAAACCGCTTCCCCGCTTTCACCCTGGTACTGTGCGTGATACAGCTTGCCCTCCTCTAGCAGCAGCCGCGCTTCATGATTTCTCAGCCGGATGATAAGCAGTCCGGTCTTGCCGGTTTGAGTGAGCAGCATCAGCAAATCGAACAAGCTGAAATGTTCCAGCGTGCCTCCAAATTCACTGGCACGGGTGTTGGTCGCGTTTCTCGAGTTCAGGCGCGGTGGCTCCATCGGACGCTTGAGGTCCCCCACCGCCACAGCGGTGTTGTGGGTATCTCGAGCCTGAGAGCGGTCTCGCTTTTGAATTAAACCGCCTACAAAGTTGACCACATCCTCGGCTCCGGTGGTTTGAGGAATCTGAATATCGCCGCCACGCCCTAGCATTTGAGCGTTTGTACCGCTCATCAGCACAAACCCGGTTTCCCTGAGCTGCAAGTCGTCTTTGAGCATCTCAAAAAACTCAAATCCGGTCATGTCCTCCAGTGTGTCTCCACACACAATGGCGTCCGGTTTCTGGCGCTCGAGTTTAGAGAGGGCAAACAGACCTTCTTCTGCCAGCTCAAGGGCGTACCCCACATCCCTTAAGGTACTTTCCAGCCGACTGCGCTCATTCGAGGGCGTCATCACCAGCATTACTTTGTACTCGGTCCCGGTCAATGCGCTACCTCGGCTCTCGAGCAACTGAACGCTCGGGTTAAATTCTAAAATGGGCTGCGGGGTTTCTATTTGGGCCGAAGTCTTTAGCACAAGGAATACCTGCAAAATGACGCTTTCCCTTGTGCTCAGTCGTTGTTGAGTTCCCGTGTTTTCAACGGTCCAGCACACACTCTTTGCAGAAATTTGCTCGAGTTGAACTGGGAACGAATTTCCCAACTGCTTGATAACATCGCTCTCGACAACACTGCTCTGGTCCACGCCGTTTGCCCATGAATTATAAACGTTTGCACCGGGGTTGGGTCTGTAAAAAACACAGTTCTCTCGAGGGCGGGGGAGAGGGCTGGGGTAGCGTTCAAGACCCTTCAAGAAGGTCTGGAAGCTGTCCTTCAGGACGCCAGAATCAATGGCTCGAGGTGCTGAAGATAGTTCAACAAACGCGCTTCTTCAATGGGTTTGGAGAAGTATTCGCTGGCTCCCAGCCGGAAGGCCAGGTCGCGGTGTTTCTCTCCGGCCCGCGTGGTCATCACGATGATGGGTAAGGGGCGGGTTTCCTCACGGGCTTTTAAAGACTCGATGAGTTCGTAGCCGTTCATGCGCGGCATCTCGAGGTCGGAGAGCACAGCATAGAAATCCTGGTCCCGGCGCAGTTGCTCGAGCGCGTCCTGACCGTCTACTGCCGTGACCACCTCGAACCCAGCGCGAATCATCATCTTGGACACGATGCGCCGTACCGATACCGAGTCGTCCACCAGCATCAGGCGGCGCGTTTTGGAGACGTGTTGCACGCTGACAGCGCGTTGCTGGGAAGTGCTGTGAAGCGCTGCGGCCAAGCGCACCGTCCCACTGGGGTCCAGCAATGCAATGACCTCACCGCTCGAGGCCACCGTAGCCCCTGCCAGGTGGGTCAGGCCAGCCAGGGTTCTCGAGAGAGGTTTTTGCACGATTTCCTCGAGTCCTACGAAGGCGTCCACCGACAGCCCCACCCGCTCTCCGGCAAGGTCCAGAATCACGGTGGGTTGTCCCTCGAGTGCCTGGGTTTCGGATAGCTGAGCGTTCAGGCCCAGCAGGGTAGCCAGCGAAAGCAGCCGCACTGGGCTACCCTCGTAAGAAAAATGGGGAACGCCCTCGAGAATTTGTATCTCCCCAGCGCTCACAAAGCGCACCTGACGCACGCCCGTGGCGGGTAGGGCAAAAGTTTGACCTCCGGTTTCCACCAGTAGGGCCTCGGTGACAACCAGGGTGAGCGGGAGGCGCAGGGTAAAGCGCGTACCCAGTCCAGCCTCGCTCGAGACGCTGATTTCACCGTTCAGGCGGCGTACCCCCGCAGCTACTGCGTCCATGCCCACCCCGCGCCCCGCGTCCACGCTGACCTCACGGGCGGTGCTGAGTCCCGGCTCAAAAATAAGCTGGATGGTGTCCTCGTCGGACAAATTCTCGAGGGCCTCGGGTGAGCGCATCCGTTTTTCCAGGGCGCTACGGCGAATAGCCCCCAGTTGCAGGCCCTGACCGTCGTCTTCCACCTCGAGCAGCACGCTACCGCCTTCCACGCTGGCCCGCAGAACAATGCGGCCCTGGGGGGGTTTGCCCTGCAATTTGCGCTCGTCACTCGTTTCGATACCGTGGTAGGCGGCGTTTTTAATCAGGTGTAGCAGAGGGTCCAGCAACTCTTCCAGAATAAAGTTGTCTACCTCTACCGTTTCGCCGAAAGTCTCGAGCGTAAAGAGTTTTCCGCCCTCACCAGAGCGCACCAGCCGCGAAAGTCGGGAAAATAGGGTGCTGAGCGGCACCATGCGTGCACCTGTCACTTCGTCGCGCAGCGAGTAAGACAGCCGCTGCAAGGTTTCGGTTTCCTCACGCAAGCCGCTGAGCTGGGTACCAAGCTGTCCGGTCACTTCCGAAAGGTCGTCGCCCATCTCGAGCACGCTACGGGCCAGAATGTTCAGGTCGCTGTAGGTGTCAAACTCGAGTTCGTTGAACATCTCCTGCGTGGTGCTGAGTTTGGAGCGCCCTGGCGTCACTTCGTTCGGTTTGGCTGGGGTGATGCTGGCCAGTCGTGGGTTCAGGTACTTGGTCTCGAATTCGCTCACGGTGCGGTTCATGCGGCTGCGGCTGATTTCCAGCAGGTTGCCCACCGCTTCCAAGCTGCTCATCTGGCGCAAGAAACGCGCCCTCAAACCCACCATCTCGCCTACCAGGTTCATCAAGCGGTCCAGCTTTTCCAGATTCACCCGGATGGTGCGGTTAGCAGGCTGCGCCGCGCTCAGTCCTGCTTTTACCGAGTTGGTTTCTCCTCGAGTGCGTTCCCCCAGGAAACCGTGTAATTTTTCCTCGGCGTGCAGCACACTATGCTCGAGGTCGGGGGCGCTGTACGCACCTTCGGCGGCCAGCAACATGCGCTCGAGTGCGTCCAGAACCACCTCAGCGGTGGTCATCATTGGAGCGTCCAGCGCCAGTTCATCATCGCGGACCCGTGCAAAAAGTTCCTCGAGCTGAGAGGACAATTCCTGCATCCCCGGCACCTCGAGCGCCCTTGCCTCGCTTTTGAGGCCGTGGGTAGACCGCAAAAATGCGTGGATATCGGGGGTCTCACCCCGGCCCAGCAGTTCGCGCAGCTCTTCAATACGCGCTCTCTGGGCGCTCGAGTAGTCGCCCCAATACTCGAGGTTCCCCTCAAAAAAGCTCTCGAGTTGAAAGAGCAGGGCCGCGCCGCGCTCACCCGACACCTCGAGCGGGGCGTCTGCGCCCGTGCCGAGCAGGGTCGCCAGCTCGAGTACCCGCTCTGCGGGCAGCAAGCGGGTCAGGCTTTCCAGGGTGCTGAAAAGCGACTCTTCGAGCGGTGAGGTGCGGCCTTCGGCGGTGTCCAGCATGTCCTGAAGCGCACCCACGCCCAAGGAGAGCGCTTCGCCAATCTCGAGCGTGTAGGGACGTTCCTCGTCGCGTACTGCCGACATCAAATCTTCCAGGCGGTGCGCCAGCAGGCCCATCTCTTCAAAGCCGACCATGTAGGCCGACCCTTTGAGGGTGTGGGTTCCCCGGAACAGCGTGGTCAAGCCTTCGCCCTCGAGTACGGCCCCCGTGGTCTCGAGCGTGCCACGCAAGCCCTCGAGAAGTTCCTGAGCTTCTGGGGCAAAGTATTCCCAGGTTTCCAGGTTTTGCGCGTGAAAACGGCGTAAGCGGGCGCTTAGAGACCCACTCGGCTCGAGCTTTTCTGGCACAGCGGCGTGAGTACGCTTAAAAGCTGTGGGACGCTTTTGTAGCAGGCCCTCGAGCGACTTTGACCCTCCCAGACCGGAGAAATCCAGACCGATGTCGCCCTCGCCCCGACCGTGTGCGATTCTTTCCACCCCAGCCCGCGCTACCACGCTGAATTGCTCGAGAAAACTCAGCAAGTCGGGCAACTCGGTATCCGTCAGGTGGGGTCCAGCTTCACACACCTTTTCGCACAACTCACTCAGTTTGGCCAGTTGGGGAAAGCCGTACACCGCCGCCGTGCCGCGCATTCGGTGGCTCAGAATCCGCAGATTCTCTATTGAACCCGGCTCGAGCGCCTCAATCAAATGTTCCCGCGCCGCATCAAACTGAGCCAGCGCGTCCCAGGAATCCTCGAGATAAGCGTCTAGTAGGTCGCTGGGCTGTTTTTGCAAGCCTTGGGTTTGCAAGGTCTGGATAGGCACCGTCTGGGTCATCTCGAGGTCTCCTTTGGGCTACGACTTGGGCTGGTGCTCACGCGGGCAACTGGAAGCGCGACAGGTTTTCGTTGAGCTGTCCTGCCAGGGTTTGCAGCTTTTCGGCCTCGTTCTTACCCTCGAGCACGCTGAGTTTAGCTTGTTCGGTGGCTTGTGCAATGCGGCCTACCGCTTCACCTACCCGCGCTACACCTGCCACCTGCTCCCGCGCCCCGCTCGAGATTTGCTCTGCAAAGCGGGCCGAAATCTGGGCAATCTCGGAGAGTTCCTTGAGGCGCTCTCCGGCCACCGAAGCCACCCGGTAGCCTTCTTCCACCTCGCGGGTCCCGTCCTCCACGCTCGAGACCACCTCGCTCACCTCGTTTTGCACGGTTTTAATCAGTCCGGCAATGCGTCCGGTGGCCTGACTCGAGCTTTCGGCCAGCTTGCGAACCTCGTCTGCTACGATGGCAAATCTGCTGCCTGCGCTGCCTGCACCCGACGCCTCAATCGCGGCGTTCAGTGCAATCAGGTTGGTCTGGGCCGAGATGCGCGAAATGGTGTCCACAATTTCAGAAATCTCGAGGCTGCGGTCTCCCAGCGACTTGATGCGCTTGGAGATGCTCTGCACCTCGCGGCGGATGGCCTGCATTCCACTCAGCGTAGAGTCCACCGCCTGCTGACCCTGCTGAGCGGCCTCGAGCGCTTCTTGAGCGGCCTCGCTTGCTTCATTGGCATCCGAGGCCATTCGGGCGATGCTTTGACCTACTTCCTGCACCTCGAGCGCCACCTGTGCGGTTGCAATTGCGGTGTTTTCGGCGCTCGAGGTGATGTTCTGGGTGCTGAGCAGCACACTGCCCGAGCTGTTGCTCACGTCGTTGGATACGTTTCGCACGTCTTTGAGGGTGTAACCTAACTCCTCGGTCATCACGTTGATGGAGTCCACCACGTTTCCTAGCACGTCCTCGGACACCTTGCCGCGCTTGGTCAGGTCTCCGCTCGAGATGTCCATGGTCACGTTAAGGAATTCGCCGATGTTGTTTTGCAGGGTTGCTGAACGCTGCTGCTCGACC
>JACMOA010000065.1 GCA_014378225.1 Deinococcales bacterium
GTCTGCGACGGTGAGCTGGGTACGGCCTTTGGCGCGGCGGCGCGAAAGGATGGCCCGTCCCGCAGTGGTTTTCATACGGATACGGAAGCCGTGGGTTTTGGCCCGTTTACGGACATTAGGTTGCCAGGTACGCTTCATTGCAAAATCCTCCAGATGTAAAGCTGTCCACTCGAGACAGCAAGCTGGAAGAGTATAGCACGCCACCGAAGAACAAGGAAGAGCAGAATCGCGCTTTGCGCTCAGCAAACACTAGACCTCCGGCGAAAGTGGGGGGCGGGACGGCCTACCTCCCGCTTTTGACCGAGTGGAACGAGTAGGAGTAAATGAGTAACACGTCTGGAGGCGACTTTCGCCGGAGGTCTACCGAACATAAACGTCGAACGCAGAGAAATCTTTTAGGTTTTGACGTTTGCGCGTCTTGTAACGCTTGACGTTCCCGATGTCAATACGCCGGTTCAGAGTATGGTGAAAAGTATGACCGAAGCCCCCCCCGTCCCGCCATCTACTCTGCCCACCACCGCTCTACGGGTAGTGCTGGTATCTCCCAAAGAACCTGGGAACATCGGCTCGAGCGCACGGGCCATGCTCAACATGGGCGTGAGCGACCTCCGAATTGTGGCTCCGCGCTGTGATGTGCTGGCCCCAGAAGCGCTCTACATGTCGGTTCACGCTCGAGCGCTCGTTGAAAATGCTCAGATTTGTAGCACGCTCGAGCAGGCCACTCAGGACTGTGATTTTGTGGTGGGAACGAGTGCGCGGGAATACAGCGACCTGATTCCAGCCCGTTATCCCGGTGAGCTGCGGACACAAATATGGGCTGCCCGAAATGTGGCGGTGGTGTTTGGGCGCGAAGAATCCGGCCTCACCACTGAGGAACTGGCCCGCTGTCAGGCGCGGGTTCGTATTCCCACCGCTGAGTACTCGAGCCTCAACCTCGCCCAAGCCGTGTTGATTGTGCTGTACGAGTTTATCCAGTCCCAGCGCACCACACCTACCCCTCTGCCTAGAAAAGAAAATCTGGCCCCGCGTGAACAGCTCGAGGGGTCTTACGCTCAGCTCAAGAGCTTAATTCTCGAGATTGGCTACACCGACCCCCGGCGAGTGGACCACATGATGCGGCTGTACCGCAAAATTTTTGACCGCGCCCAGCTTGAGGCCGACGAGGTAAGAATGTTCCGGGGCCTGTGGGCGCAGATGTCCTGGATTGCTAAGGGCAACAAACCCAATTTGGGCGGGGACAAAGGGTAACGCTCGAGCGCGTCTGGCAAACGTCAACTATCGCGCTCGGTGCTCAGCAAACGTCAAACGTCAAACGTCAAACGTCAAACGCCTGAGATGAATCTGGTGTTTGAGTTTTGCGTTCAGTGTCCAACCCTCCAACCCTCGAGCGAAGCACCCACTCCCCATAACCTATCCCTGTGTCATAACCCACTGCCTGATACGCCTTGCAATTAAAGCCGGGTCGCCCAACCGCCTGGAGAGTTCGCGCTCGAGCGCCCCAGTTGGAATCAGGTTTTGTGGGGCGCGGCGGTCTTTGTGGGCCACGCTCGAGAGTCGGCCTAGCAGCGCAGGACTGAAATCGGCCACTTTTTTCACAACCCTGGGAATGCGCTCAAAATCTTCTGGCGCGGTCATTTCCAGGCGCACCAGACCCGCACCCTGAGGCTGGTAGGGCAGCGGGTCACACAGCCGCACATACCAGGAATAACGCCCTTTTGAAGCGTCTCCATACTGAAAATAAAAAATAGGGGTGCGCTCTCCACACTCGAGATTCAGCAGCAGCGCTTTCTCTTCCAGGCCCAGATATTCGGTCTCGAGGGTCTTGATGTAGCCTAGAATCAGTTTGTCCTCGCTCCCGATGTCTATGCGCCCATCCTGAAGCACCAGAGTATCCAGCTCGAGCTGACCGTCTTCCACGGTGTCCAAATCCATCGCCAGGGTGCGCGACATTCCCTGTTCACGGCGCAACATTAAACTTTGAAGCATACTCAGCGGTGTCTGGCGCTCGTTTCGCGCTCGAGGGTCCTGGGTGAGCCGATACACCAGTTTGCCGGAGCCGCCTTTGGGCAGGTTCAGGGAGTCATCTTCGCCCTCACAGACTCCACTCACCAGCAGAGTGCGCTCACTCACGATGTCCTGAATGGTGGCCCGTCCACTGTGCAGACTCAGGCAGGCATGGCCTACCGCGTAAATGCCAAAGCCGCCGTACAGTTGCGCCTGCTCACCCGCAACCAACACTCGAGCATCCAGACGGCGGGTTCCGTCCACCACATGCAGGGTTTTCAGGCTACCCGGAACCGAGACACCCTGCAAATGCTGCCACTTCTTCACCTCGAGTTGGGATTCTACGTTGCCCTGGTGCGCGTTGAGTCCAGCCTGCGGGTTGGCCGCATCCTCGGCCCAGGGGTCCAGGCTGATTTTCATAGATTACCCAACTTAAAGGGTTGAAACTTCGGGCAGAGCGTAAACGAAACCATGTCCGCCTTTATACATCATTCCACCGTCCAGATTGGTACAGCGCCCCTCGCGGTAGTACAGCGGCGCGTTTACGTCTTCGGGAGGAATTTCGGTCAGGTACGGAATAGGAGTGTGGCCGTGCAGCAGCCGTTTCGCGCCAAAAACTCCCAGAATGCGCTCGAGGTTACGTGCTCCCACTGTTTCGTCCCAGAATTCCATGCGACGGGCAAATTGACCCAATAACTCGTCCCAGGCTCGAGAATTGTCGGACTCGAGCACCTTTGTCACGGCCTCGCTCACAGTATTAACGGTGTCGCCGTAATCCAGGTAAAACAGCGAATCCGCGTGCATCAGCAAGGTGTCGCCCTCGAGCGCCAGCAGCGGACGGCGCTCGAGCCACTGAACGTGTTCATCCTTGAGCGCGTTCAGGTCGCTTAGCCGGCCCCCGTTGTGCAGCCAGTCGGCCCGAAAGCTCATTCCCTGAGCGGTTTTCTTGCGCCCAAATTTGAGGGCAGACAGAATCATGGGTTCATGGTTGCCCATCAGACACCCCACGAAACCCCCCGCCTCTAGCGCCTCACACTCGAGCCGCATTACAGTTTCGCACACGGCAATGCCGCTTGGTCCCCGGTCAAACAGGTCTCCCAGAAACCACAGCCTCGAGCTTCTCCCGCTCCAGTGTCTCTCTGGGTCAACTAGTCCAGCCTCCTCGAGCAGGGCAAAAAGCTTCTCGAGCTGACCGTGTACATCTCCAAGGGCGTAAACGGTCATGGGGTTTAGCTAAAGCTGCGTTTACGTCCACGCGCTGGGCTTGGCTTGGGAGGACTGGGCAGGGCGCTGGGAGCCGTGTTCTCATTCCCATCTTCACGCTCGTCGTCCTCGGCGGGGGCAGGCAAGGTGCGCCAGGTGGTCATGTGGGCGGTCAGCTCGTCCTGAATCCGCACAATGTCAAACTCGAAACGGCCTCTAGCGTCCTCGAGCCGTCCGCGCAGGCGCATAATTTCTTCCACACCAGCCAAATTTACGCCGCGCTCCTGGGTCAAGCGCCGAATTTCGCGCAGTTGCTCGATGTCGCGCTCACTGTACAGCCGGGTTTTCCCGCTCGAGCGTCCAGGCCGAATCAGGCCGTTGCGCTCGTACAGCCGCAGGGTTTGGGGGTGCATCTCCACCAGTTCTGCCGCAATCGAAATCACGTAAACCGGTTTGTCTTTGGGGTCCAACAGAATTCCGGTTTGAGCCGGCAACTCCCGTCCACTCATAGCCTGCTCGAGTTGGGAGTCTATTCGCTCAAGTTCGGTTTCAAACTGGTCTTGCAGGTCGTCCAGTTGGTGCTGAAGCAGCATCACCTCTTCCACACCGGCCAAATTTACGCCGAGTTCCTGGGTCAGCCGCCGAATCTCGCGCAGATGCTCGATGTCGCGCACACTGTAGAGCCGAGTTTTTCCGGTGCTTCTACCGGGGCGAATCAAACCCCTGCGCTCGTACAGCCGCAGGGTTTGGGGGTGCATATCCACCAGTTCTGCCGCCACCGAAATAACGTAAACCGGGCGACTCTTACCCTCTTTCATATTTTCTGAGTCTAGCACACTCAGGCAAATTCCGAAAATATCTGAACATTTCAGATATTCTTTGAGCAGGAAGGTGCCGTCTTGCCCAAGACGCGGCGAGGCCCCACGGGGTGCTGTTTTCGCCAAGACAGTGGGGCGAGAGGGAACGAAGGCGGATTTCGTGAAGTGGAACATTCTCGAGCGCGGTTCTCGAGGATGTGGAATGGAGCGGAATCGGCAGCACGGGTCAAACAAGGGTCTCGCGAGCAATTTGTTTCTTACCCTCAGAACGCGAGATAGTTTCAGCAAGTAAGCCAGTTTGCCGACGCAGGGCGCTCGAGGATAATTTAAAGTGTTTGCAGAGGTTCACCATGTCAGAAGCGACTCAAAAATTCCCGCTCGAGCAGTTGCTCAACACCCTCACCGAAGCCGTGACGAAGGCAGGTGGAACGCCATTTCTGGTGGGCGGCGCGGTGCGTGATGGACTATTGGGACTCGAGAGTAAAGATATAGATGTGCTAGTCACCAACCTCGAGAGTGAAACTTTAAAAACCGTGCTCGAGGGTGTGGGCAAGGTGGATTTGGTAGGTAAATCCTTTGGGGTGTTCAAAGTCTCAAGCGAAGGCGAAACCCTGGATGTGGCGTTGCCCCGGCTCGAGCGGTCCACCGGAACCCATCACCGGGATTTTGAGGTGGACTACAACGCTTTTTTGCCGCTAGAAGCAGACCTCGAGCGGCGAGATTTCACGGTGAACGCGATGGCGTGGGCGCTTTCGCTCGAGAGTGCAGACAGCAGACATCAGATTTCAGACATCAGATTTCAGACATCAGAGAAGTCTTTGATAGACCCCTTTGAGGGAAAGAGTGACCTCGAGCGGCGGATTTTACGGGCGGTGGGAAACCCTCGAGCACGTTTCGAAGACGACCCACTACGAATGTTGCGGCTGGCGCGGTTTGTGGCGAAGTTGGATTTCTTTGTAGAAGAGGAAACGGCCCTTGCGGTGCGTGAAAACGCATACTTAATTGAAACGGTGGCGCTCGAGCGGGTGCAAACCGAGCTGATGGGACTGCTGGCTGCCCCACACCCAGACGGCGTTTTACGGGCCTTACGGTTTTTGCGCGATTCCACTTTGCTCGAGCGGATTTTGCCAGAATTTAAAGCCACGTTTGGCTTCGAGCAGCAAAATCCATACCATCACCTCACGCTTGAGGAGCACATTTTTGCGGCGGTGCGTTACGCGGTAGAGCACGGTTTTAACCCACTCTCTAGGTTGGCGCTGTTGCTGCACGATTTGGGTAAGCCAGAAACCCAGAGTTTTGGTGAAGACGGCGTGGCCCACTATTATAAACACGAAGAGGTGGGCGCAGAAATGGCTGAGGGCATTCTCGAGCGCCTGAAATTTCCGCTCGAGGTGCAGAAATCTGTAGTCAAACTGGTGCGCCAGCATATGCGCCCACCGCTGGACGCTTCTACCAGGGTTTTACGCCGCTTCATCAATGACCTGGGGCCGGACTGGGAAAGGGCGCTCGAGGTGCGAGTTTCTGACCGCATGGCCCACACGTTCGAGCCGAACTTTGATGCTGTAGCATGGCTGGACGCTGCTCGAGCACGCGCTCTGGAAGTCAGCAATGAACTCGAGCACTTCGACGAGCGCCAACTGGCGATTTCGGGCCTCGAGCTGGTGAAGCTTTTTGGGGTTCAGGGTTCCGCAATTGGCGACCTTAAAAAACGAATTGCTCGAGCGGTGGTGGAAGGTGAGGTTTCCAACGAGCGGGAGGGGATTTTGAGGTGGCTCGAGGCTCAGGAAAGAGGATGAGCGCACCGCCTCTTTTTTGGGTTCACTCCGCTCGAGCGCCTGAAATTCCCGTTCTGGCAACCATTCCACATAGCGGAACGTGGATTCCACTCGAGTTTCAGACACATTTCGCACCTAAATTCTTGAAGACGCTTCCCAACACCGATTGGCACCTGAATAAGCTCAGGACTTACGCAGGAGATTGAAAAGGAATCGAAGGCGAACGAAGTTGTTGGCGCATATACTCATCCAGCAAACCCTGTTTAAGGGTGTAGATGGTCGTCCATAGCCGCTCCGCTTGCGCTTTTAAACTTGTCCAGACTAA
>JACMOA010000066.1 GCA_014378225.1 Deinococcales bacterium
CACCATTGCGGCCTAGCAGCGCAACTCTCTCGCCCTGAAACAGCTCGAGGGTGATATTTTCAAACAAAGTGTGGTCTGCGTGTCCGTAAGACACGCTCCATAAACGTAAATGCACAGCTAACCTCCAGCACAAAACAAGGACACGGCGCGGGGCCGTAGACGTTGGTTGGGGGGGTTAGCGCAAGCGCATTTGTAGAACACTCCAGGGGCGAGAACGATGGTCAGCCTCGAGAAACTCGAAAGGGCAGGTTTAAGGTAGCACGAATGGGGTGAGATTGCTTGGGTGGGCACTCGAGCGGGGAAAACCCCTGTTCTTTAACGCAGCGAAAGAAGGGGAGTCACGCTACTCGAGCGCAACTAAAACCTCAATCCTCGCTTTCCGCCCTCGAGCGCCTGAAAGAACTCACTTTATTTAGCTCCTCCAAACTTTCCGCACTCAGCTTGAGCTGCACCGTTCCCAAAAGTTCCTCGAGCTGGGCTACGCTGTTGGCTCCCACAATGGGCGCGGTCATGGCCGGTTGCTCGAGCAGCCACGCCAGCGCCACTTGAGCGGGTTTAGCGTTGTGCTGACTTGCTATTCGCTCGAGGGTTTCCACGATGTCGAAGTTGCGGTCACTGAAGCGCCCCTGGGTGCCTTCAGCCCGTACACTTTCCGGCAGGGGAGCGCCCCGCTTGTATTTTCCGGTCAGCATTCCGCCGCCCAGTGGGCTGTACGGAACCACTCCGATGCCGTATTCCACGCAGACTTTAGAAATCTCGCGCTCGAAGTCGCCGCGTGTTGGCTCGAGCAGGCTGTATTCCGGCTGAATGCTGACGAACTTTTCAAACCCATTCACATCCGAGGCCCAAAGAGACTGCATCAGTCGCCACGCGCTGAAATTGGAGCACCCCAGATAACGTACGTAACCTTTCCGCACCAAATCGGTGAGTGCAGACAGGGTTTCCTCAATGGGAGTCTCCGGGTCAATCCAGTGAACCTGATACAAATCAATATGGTCCACTTGCAGGCGGCGCAAGCTGTCTTCACAGGCTTTCAAAATCCAGCGTCTCGAGAGGCCCACCCGCTGCTTGATGGTTTTCTTGCCCTCAGAAGAATTCTGGCCCATCGCACCGCGCACTTTGGTGGCTACCACCATTTCATCGCGGTTCCCTCGAGCCTTTATACAGCGCCCGATGATTTCTTCAGAAATGCCGCCCGGATTGTTGGGAACCCACACGCTGTAAATATCGGCAGAATCCAGAAAGTTCCCGCCCGCCTGCCAATAAGCGTCCATCACCGCTTGGGAGGTTGCTTCGTCTGCGCTCCAGCCAAACTGCATGGTTCCCAAGCCCAACGGAAAAAGCCGTAATCCACTCTTGCCCAATTTGCGGTAGTCGGTCATTTGGTGTCTCCTTGTGAATATTGTGCAGTATGTCGTAAAGCAAAAGTTGATGAGTAATAAGCTTAAAGGTTTGCTCGAGTGTTAGATTTCTACTTACCCTTTCTTACCCTTGAGCAAGCTCACCCCTGCTCGAGCCGGAACCCATGCGGTAAAAACTCCTTCACCGTTCCCTCGAGCACCTCGCCTTTGTCGTTGAAGCAATAAATGTGGGCTTCGGGCGAAAACTCGAACAAGACCTGACGACAGCCTCCGCACGGGCTGGCGGGTGGTGAAGATTCGCTGTAGACCGCAATCTGGGTAAACCCGCGCTCTCCGCTAGAGGCCATGCTTTGAATGGCGCTCTGCTCGGCACAGCGGCTCATCGGGTAACTCGAGTTTTCAATGTTTGCACCCACGTAAACCTTTCCGCTAACAGTTCTGAGAGCCGCGCCCACATGAAAGTGCGAAAACGGCACGTAGGCGTTGCGGGCCACACCTCTGGCCTGCTCTATCAACTCGAGCCACTCTAAATTGGGGGTCATGTCCTCGAGTGTAGCGCCTGGAAAGCTGGAATGGTATCTCGAACAGGTCCGGTAAAGAGTTGGGTGAAGAAAAAGAAAACCGCCCTCGAGTGGGGCGGCCCTGATTTGGGTTTGCTGGGTGCTCGAGGGATTAGCGAATAAAGAAAAAGGTTTCGTTGACATCTCGAGCGGGAACGTCGTAACGGTTGACGTAAACCGTAATTTGGTTGTCCCATCCGGTGCGGCTGTCGTAACGACCTCCTAAATCAAAGCTGTTGTACACCCTCTGGTCAGTAGAAGTAAAAATAGCCCGAACCCGCTGAATTCCGCGTGGTGGGGTTAGCGTATAAGTCTTGGTATTATTGGGGAAAAAAGTGACACCCGCACGAACTGAAACGTTGCGCTCGATGACGTTGCTGTACCCGTCTGGGTCCAGCGAAACCAGCGTGACGTAACCTGGACGGGTGGTGGTTAAACGAAAGCCCACGGTTTCGCCCACATAAAAGGTGGCCCCTTCGCCGCCGGTGGGGGTGAACGAGGAGATGTAATTGTTGGAACGCTCCCGAATCACCACGTCTCCGGTGCTGACACCGCCAGAAACACGCACGGTGCTGGGAACGCAAGCGCTGAGCAGCAGGGCAATTGAACCTAGTAATACAAGTTTAATATTAATGAATCCTATTGTGGACTCGAGGGCTGATGTCCGCCTATCGCCCCTGTGAAGGGTAGTTTCATCCGGTTTTAACTTTATGCAAAGCTGTTGTGTGAAACAGTATTCTTTTGTCACGGATTAAAAGATATGCTTTATTCTCGAGCGCATTTGCGTCCTTTTTAACACGATTCCTAACCTGAGTTTGCCGTACCATAAAAGTATGAATCAGACTCTTGGGCAAGGCGTGCAGTTCGCTCGAGCCTCCTTAATGACGCGGCTTTTCCTGCTGTGCGTTTTGATTGTGACCTCGCTGGGAGCTGCACTGGCCCAGAACTATACCGTGAGCGATTTGGTGGGAGACCTGGAAGCTCGCCGTGTAGCCCGTATCAGCGTGGACGGCAATGGTAACGCCAACGTGGAATACAAAGCAAAAAACAATTTGCCTGCCCGAACAACGGTGATTCCCACCACACCCCAGTTCTTGCAGCAAATTCGGGACGCCGGTGTAGACCTGACCGTGCGTCAGGCAGACCGGGGCGGTACGCTACGGCTCATCACCCAGATTTTGCCGTTGATTGTGACGCTGCTGTTCGTGTTTTATATCTGGCGCATGATGCGCTCTAACAGTGGTGGTGCAGGCGGCGGTGTGAGCGGTTTTTCCAAATCCAAAGCGCACCTGGTGGCCGAGGGCAGCATCAAACTCACTTTTGCCGACGTAGCGGGCTGCGATGAAGCCAAGCTCGAGCTGAGTGAAGTGGTGGACTTTCTCAAGAGTCCCGAACGCTTTCACGCTTTGGGGGCCAGAATTCCACACGGTGTATTGTTAGTGGGTCCTCCTGGAAGTGGTAAAACCTTACTCGCTAAAGCCGCTGCCGGAGAAGCTCGAGTGCCGTATTTCTCCATCTCTGGCTCCGACTTCGTAGAAATGTTTGTGGGGGTGGGGGCCGCTCGAGTGCGCGATTTGTTTGAGCAGGCCAAGAAAGCGGCTCCGTGTATCGTGTTTATTGACGAGATTGACGCGGTGGGCCGTAGACGCGGCCTCAATGTGGGCGGCGGCAACGACGAACGCGAACAAACTTTGAATCAACTTCTGGTAGAAATGGACGGTTTCGAGAGCAAGCACGACATCATCATTCTGGCCGCCACCAACAGACCGGATGTGCTGGACCCTGCTCTGTTGCGGCCTGGACGTTTTGACCGTCAGGTGGTGGTGGACGCGCCAGACGTGAAAGGTCGGGAGCAGATTCTGCGGATTCACGCCCGTAAAAAGCCGCTCGAGCCGGATGTGGACCTGATGGCTGTGGCCAAACAAACCCCTGGAATGGTGGGCGCGGACCTCGAGAACCTGCTCAACGAAGCCGCGCTGATGGCCGCTCGAGGCCACCGCAAGCGCATTTCGCGCCGGGATTTGGACGAGGCCGCAGACCGCGTGGTGATGGGGCCGGAGCGCAAATCTCGAGTGATTGCGGATAAGGACCGCCGGGTGACGGCTTATCACGAGGTAGGCCACGCAGTCGCCGCCGAGAAGTTGCCGCACGCCGAGCGGGTTCACAAGCTGACCGTGGTGCCACGCGGACGGGCAGCGGGCTACATGATGCCCACCCCGCAAGACCGGATGCACTACACCGAAAACGTTTTGCTGGACCGCATCGCAGTGTTTTTGGCCGGACGCGCCGCCGAAGAAATCGTGTTTGGAGATGTGAGCACCGGGGCCAGCAACGACTTTCAACGGGCTACGAGCATCGCCCGCAAGATGGTGACAGAGTGGGGGATGAGCAAAGTGCTGGGCAAGGTGGCCCACTCGAGCGAGCCACAAGGGTATCTGGGCATGGGCAGGGGGCGCGCCAA